>NZ_JBWKFL010000002.1:366779-518822 GCF_056434305.1 Streptomyces sp. NPDC044061
GAACGCTATCCGGATCGTGAGGACGGGCATCCCCCCCCCCCCCCCCCCCCCCCCCCCCCCCGGGCCCCCGAAAGTGCTGGTCGGCCAGGGTCAGCGCGTCGCGCGGTTGACCGCGGAGACGACCGCCTTCAGCGACGCACGCGTCGTATTCGCGTCGATGCCGATCCCCCACAGAACCTTGTCGTCGATCGCGCATTCGATGTAGGAGGCGGCCTGCGCGGAGGCGCCCTCGCTCATCGTGTGCTCCTGGTAGTCCAGCAGGCGTACGTCGATGCCGATGGACTGCAGGGCGTCGAAGAAGGCCGAGATCGGACCGTTGCCGGAACCGGTCAGGACGGTGTCCTCGCCGTCGACGGTGGCCTCGACGGTCAGGGTGTCGACGCCGTCGGTGTCGGTGGTCGACTGGCCCGTGCGGACCTGGATGCGGCCCCACGGGTTGTCCGGGTTCGGCAGGTACTCGTCCTGGAAGACCGCCCAGATCTCCTTCGGCGTGATCTCGCCGCCCTCGGCGTCCGTCTTGGCCTGGATGAGCTTCGAGAACTCGATCTGCATCCGGCGCGGCAGTTCCAGCTTGTGGTCGTTCTTCAGGACGTAGGAGACACCGCCCTTGCCGGACTGCGAGTTGACGCGGATGACGGCCTCGTAGGAGCGGCCGACGTCCTTCGGGTCGATCGGCAGGTACGGCACCGCCCACTCGATGTCGTCGACCGTGACGCCCTTGGCCTTCGCCTCGGCCTCCATGGCGTCGAAGCCCTTCTTGATGGCGTCCTGGTGGGAGCCGGAGAAGGACGTGTAGACCAGGTCGCCCACGTACGGGTGGCGCGGGTGGACCTCCATCTGGTTGCAGTACTCCCACGTACGACGGATCTCGTCGATGTCGGAGAAGTCGATCTGCGGGTCGACGCCCTGCGAGAACAGGTTCATGCCCAGGGTGACCAGGTCGACGTTGCCGGTGCGCTCGCCCTGCCCGAACAGGCAGCCCTCGACGCGGTCGGCGCCGGCCATCAGCGCCAGCTCGGCCGCCGCCACGGCCGTACCGCGGTCGTTGTGCGGGTGGACGGACAGGCAGACGTACTCGCGGCGGGACAGGTTGCGGTGCATCCACTCGAAGCGGTCCGCGTGCGTGGACGGGGTCGAACGCTCCACGGTGGCGGGCAGGTTGAGGATGATCTCGCGGCCCGGGCCCGGCTGGTAGACGTCCATGACCGCCTCGCAGACCTCCAGCGCGAAGTCCAGCTCGGTGTCGGTGAAGATCTCGGGGCTGTACTGGTAGCCGAACTCGGTTTCCGGGCCCAGCAGCTTCTCGGCGTACTCCATCACCAGACGGGTGCCGTCGACGGCGATCTGCTTGATGTCGTCCTTGGAGCCGCGGAACACCACCCGGCGGAACACGGGAGCCGTCGCGTTGTACAGGTGGACGGTGGCCCGCTTGGCGCCCTTCAGGGACTCCACGGTCCGCTCGATCAGGTCCTCGCGGGCCTGGGTCAGCACGGAGATCGTGACGTCGTCCGGGATCGCGCCCTCTTCCTCGATGATGGAGCGTACGAAGTCGAAGTCGGTCTGGCCGGAGGCGGGGAAGCCGACCTCGATCTCCTTGTAGCCCATCTTGACCAGCTGGTCGAACATCCGGCGCTTGCGCTCGGGCGACATGGGGTCGATCAGGGCCTGGTTGCCGTCACGCAGATCGGTGGAGAGCCAGCGGGGGGCGGCGGTGATCCGCTTCTCGGGCCAGGTGCGGTCCGGGATCTCGACCTGCTCGTACCGGCCGTACTTGTGGATCGGCATGGAACTGGGCTGCTGGCGGTTCGCCATGGTGCGGGGCTCCTTGGAAGGTGTCCGGAAGGACGGCCGACGACGCAACGCCAAGCTCCGCGGGGAGGGGGTCGGCCTCGACTACAGGCCCTCGCCGCGGCAGCTAAGAAGGAGCAGCCCGAAAAGCATGATGCTCCGCATGCTAGCCGAGTCGCGCTGAGCCGCGAGCGCCTGTATCAGTATGCGGGACCGCGGGGACAAATTGGACAAAAAGTGCGCCATACCACTTTGACTACAGGGAGTGAGTGCAATGTCACCGTATTTCACCAATCATGGTTGCGAGTAGTGACAGTGGGGTAACTCAGTGCAAGGGTGCCGGGCATGACGACCAACGGGGGCTTCCAGCCCGTCTTCTGCACGATCGTGCCGCCGCACGTCCTCGACAAGCTCGCCCGGAACGAGGACCCCGCGCTCTCCGGCCCCGCCCGCCGGTCCCTTGAGCACGACGCCTACCAGCGCACCCACCGCCGCCTGACCACGGTGATCGGCGCACCCGCCGTCGCCCCGCCGGCCGGTGCCGCCGCCGACCGGCCGCACCGCACCATCTACGACGCCGAGCACCAGCAGGACCTGCCCGGCACGAAGGTCCGCGAGGAGGGCTCCGAGCCCGGCCCGGACGCCACGGTCAACCGCGCCTACGCGGGCCTCGGCGCCACCTTCGAGCTGTACCTGAAGGCGTACGGCCGCAACTCCATCGACGGCGAGGGCCTGCCGCTGGACGCGAGCGTCCACTTCGGCACCGACTACGACAACGCCTTCTGGAACGGCGAGCAGATGGTGTTCGGCGACGGTGACAACGAGATCTTCCTCGACTTCACCATCCCGGTGGACGTCATCGGCCACGAGCTGACCCACGGCGTCACCCAGCACACCGCCAACCTGGCCTACTTCGGCCAGTCCGGCGCGCTCAACGAGTCCGTCTCCGACGTCTTCGGCTCGCTGATCAAGCAGTACACGCTCGGCCAGACCGCGGCCGAGGCCGACTGGCTGATCGGCGCGGGACTCCTCGCCCCGCGCGTCACCGGCACCGCCCTGCGCTCGATGAAGGCGCCGGGCACGGCGTACGACGACGACGTCCTCGGCAAGGACCCGCAGCCGGCGACGATGGACCACTACGTCCGCACCGGCCGCGACAACGGCGGCGTGCACATCAACTCCGGCATCCCGAACCACGCCTTCTACCTGGTCGCCACGGCCATCGGCGGCCACGCCTGGGAGAAGGCCGGGCAGATCTGGTACGACGTGCTCACCGGCGGCGAGCTGAAGCAGGACGCCCTGTTCGCCGACTTCGCCACGCTGACCGTGCGGGCGGCCCGCGAGCGGTACGGCGCGGGCGACGAACTCCAGGCCGTGCAGAAGGCATGGGAACAGGTCGGGGTGCGGACGCTGTAGTTCCGTACTAGACAGTCCCCCATGCGTATTCGAGTGCGGCGTACGGGCGGTTTCGCGGGCATCGAGCGCCGGGCCGAGGTGGACACCTCGGGCCGGCCCGACGCCCCCGAGTGGCACACCCTGGCCGAGCGTGCGATCGCCTCGGGCGACCGCACGCCCCCGGCCGGGGTTCCGGACGGCTTCAGCTACGAGATCACCGTGGACGGCCGCACGGCCTACGCGGCCGATCCTCGGCTGTCCGAGGAACAGCGGGAACTGATCTCGCGGGTGCTGAAGGAGGGGGCGTAGGCCTCTGGGTCGCAACTGCCGTTTCGCACCGGGGCGTTGACTTCAGTTACCGCGGGTAAGGATGATCCCGGCCATGGCGACTGATGCAGGCAATCCGATGCCCCGCTTCCCGGCCGGCTTTCTGTGGGGTGTCTCGACCTCGGCCCATCAGATCGAGGGGGCGGTCGATGAGCGTGAGGCATCCGTGTGGGACGTGTTCACGGCCGAGCCGGGGCGGGTGAAGGACGGCTCGACGGCGGCGGTGGCCTGCGACCACTTCCACCGTTACCGGGAGGACGTGGCCCTCCTCGCCGGACTCGGCGTGGACGCGTACCGCTTCTCGATCTCCTGGCCGCGGGTGAACTCCCCCGGCGGCCTGGACTTCTACGACCGGCTGGTGGACGAGCTGTGCGCGGCGGGCGTACGGCCCGTGCCCACCCTGTTCCACTGGGACCTGCCCGCCTCGCTCGACTGGCTGGAGCGGGACACGGCGGCCCGGTTCGCCGAGTACGTCTCCGTGGTGGCCGGACGCCTCGGCGACCGCGTCACCAAGTGGATCACCCTCAACGAACCCGCCGAGCACACCCTGCTGGGTCACGCCCTGGGCGCCCACGCCCCCGGCCGGCAGCTCCTCTTCGACGCCCTCCCGGCCGCCCACCACCAGCTCCTCGCCCACGGACTCGCGGTACGGGCCCTGCGCGCGGCCGGGGCCACGGACATCGGCATCGCCAACTCCCACGGCCCGACCTGGCCCGCCTCCCCGGAACCGGCCGATGTGGAGGCGGCGGGCTTCTACGACCTCCTGCTCAACCGGCTGTTCGCCGAGCCCATCGTCCTGGGCGAGTATCCGGAGGGCATCGACGCGTTGATGCCGGGCGACGTGCGGTCCGATCTGAAGGTCATCTCCGAACCGCTCGACTGGTACGGCGTCAACTACTACGCGCCGACCCGGGTGGGCGCCCCGCAGGGCACCGAGATCGAGTTCGGCGGCCTGACGATGCCGGCCGATCTCCCCTTCTCGGTCTGGGGGATCGAGGACCGCCCGGTGACCGACTTCGGCTGGCCGGTCGTACCGGAGGGACTGACGGAACTGCTCACGGGGTTCCGCGACCGCTACGGCGACCGGCTCCCGCCCGTCGTCATCACCGAGAACGGCTGCTCGTACGAGGGCATCGACGACCAGGACCGGATCTCCTACCTGGACGGTCATGTCCGCGCGTTGCACGCGGCCCTGGAGGCCGGGGTTGATGTGCGCGGCTACTTCGTGTGGTCCCTGATGGACAACTTCGAGTGGGCGGAGGGCTATGCGCGCCGCTTCGGCCTGGTCCACGTGGACTTCGATGGTCCCGCCGATACCGACGATCCCGCCACGCTGAAGCGCACCCCGAAGGCCTCTTACCACTGGTTCCGGGACCTGCTGCGGGCGCAGAGATGACCACCGTCCGCGCCTCGGCCGCGCTCACCGAGCCCGTCGAGCCGGTCGGCCGGGGCTGGACCGCGGCGCTGGCGCTGGCCAACGGGGCGATCTGGGTGGGCTGGTTCGGCCCGCTGCAGATCCTGCTCGCCTCCCAGGCCGGGGACTTCGCGCCCGGCTCCGGCATGTCCAAGGAAACGATGCTGGCGTGGGTGACGGGCGTGGGCGCGGTGGTCTCGTTGCTCGCGAACCCCTTCTTCGGCGCCCTGTCGGACCGGACGACCGCCCGCCGTGGCCGCCGTGCGCCGTGGATCGTGGCGGGCACGGCGGGCGGCGCGCTGGCTCTGCTGCTGCTCGCGGGCGCGTCCGGGCCGTGGACGATGACGCTCGGCTGGTGTCTGGTGCAGCTCACACTGAACGCGGCCTTCGCGGCGGTCACCGCGGCCGTGCCGGACCGGGTTCCGCGGCGCCAACGGGGCGTGGTGGGCGGCTGGTTGGGGGCGGCGCAGATCCTCGGCGTGGTCGGCGGCACGGGCCTCGCGACGGCGGCGGGCGGGATCGGTGCCGGGTATGCGGCCTGCGCGCTGTTCACGGTGGTGGGCGTGCTGCCGTACCTGCTGCGCCACGAGGATCTGCGGCTGGCGGCGGAGGACCGGCCGCCGTGGTCCGGGCGCGCCTTCCTGGCGGGCTTCTGGCTGAGCCCACGCCGGTACCCGGACCTCGGCTGGGCGTGGCTGACCCGCTTCCTGATCAACCTCAGCAACTCGCTGGTGCTGCTGTACCTGCTCTACTACCTGCGGGACCGCCTCCACTACTCCGACCCCGAGCAGGGCGTCCTGATCCTGACGGCGGTCAACGGCCTCACCCTGATGGCGACCGTCGTGGCCGGCGGGGTGTGGTCGGACCGGGTGGGCCGCCGCAAGCCGTTCGTGGTGTGGTCGGGGGTGCTGATGGCGATGGCCACGGCGGCCCTGTCCGGCTGGCAGACCTGGCCGGGCGCGATCGTGGCGGCGGCGCTGCTGGGGGTCGGCTTCGGCGTGTTCACCTCGGTCGACTTCGCGCTGATGACGGACGTCCTGCCGACGGCGCTGGACCGGGGCAAGGACCTCGGCGTGATCAACGTGGCCAACGCCCTGCCGCAGGTGGCGGCCCCGGCACTCGCCGCGCCGATAGTGACGTATCTGGGCGGCTACCGGGTGCTGTACCTGGTGGCGGCGGCGATCGGGCTGGCCGGGGCGCTGCTGGTGGGCCGGATACGCGGGGTGGAATGAGGTTCCGGCCGCACGACGACCCGCTGCTAGAACCCCAGCTTCCGCAGCTGCTTCGGGTCCCGCTGCCAGTCCTTCGCCACCTTCACATGGAGGTCCAGGAAGACCGGCGTGCCCAGGAGGGCCTCGATGTGTTTGCGGGACTTGATGCCGACCTCCTTCAGGCGCTTGCCCTTGGGGCCGATGATGATGCCCTTCTGGCTGGGGCGCTCGATGTAGACGTTGGCGTGGATGTCCAGCAGGGGCCGGTCCGCGGGGCGGTCCTCGCGCGGGAGCATCTCCTCCACGACCACCGCGATGGAGTGCGGCAGCTCGTCGCGGACACCCTCCAGGGCGGCCTCGCGAATCAGTTCCGCGATCATGACCTGCTCGGGCTCGTCCGTGAGGTCGCCCTCGGGGTAGAGGGCCGGGCCCTCCGGCAGCAGCGGAACGAGCAGGTCGGCCAGCAGGCCCACCTGCTTGTCGCCGACCGCCGACACCGGCACGATCTCCGCCCACTCGAAGCCCAGCTCCTTGCCCAGCTGGTCGATGGCGATCAGCTGCTCGGCGAGGGTCTTGGAGTCGACCAGGTCGGTCTTGGTGACGACGGCGACCTTCGGGGTCTTCCGGATCCCGGCCAGCTCCTTGGCGATGAAGCGGTCGCCGGGGCCGATCTTCTCGTTCGCGGGAAGGCAGAAGCCGATCACGTCGACCTCGGCCCAGGTGGTGCGGACCACGTCGTTGAGGCGCTCGCCGAGCAGGGTGCGCGGCTTGTGCAGGCCAGGGGTGTCCACCAGGATCAGCTGGGCGTCGGGCCGGTGCACGATGCCGCGCACCGTGTGCCGCGTCGTCTGCGGCTGGTTGGCGGTGATCGCCACCTTCTGCCCGACGAGAGCGTTCGTGAGGGTGGACTTGCCCGCGTTGGGGCGGCCCACGAAGCAGGCGAAGCCGGCGCGGTGGACGGTCTCGGCCGGCTGCTCGGATGACTGGGTACGAACGCTCATGGCGACCATTGTCCCTGATCCACGAAGCCCCGCCGTACCAGTCGCGGCCACCGCGTCCGGCGGTGAGCTTCCGGAAACCCCTACGCAACGAAACGTCACGGAAACACACCTGTACGCAACCGGAAACGCCCACCGGTGACCCTCTGACGAGCCCCCACACCGTTGGAGACGCCCGTGACCTTCGCCGCCGCTCGTATCGACACCGGCGACACCGCCTGGCTGCTCGCGGCCACCGCCCTGGTCCTGCTGATGACCCCGGGCCTGGCCCTGTTCTACGGCGGCATGGTCCGCACGAAGAGCGTCCTCAACATGCTGATGATGAGCTTCGTGTCGATCGCCCTGGTCACGGTGGTCTGGCTGGTGGCCGGCTACTCGCTCGCCTTCGGTGACGACGCCTTCGCGGGGCTGGTCGGCGGGCTCGGGCACTCCGGCATGAGCGGCCTCGGCCCGGGCAGCGTCCACGGCACCGTCCCCACCCTTCTGTTCGCCACCTTCCAGCTCACCTTCGCGATCGTCACGGCCGCCCTGATCAGCGGCGCGGTCGCCGACCGCACGAAGTTCTCGGCCTGGCTGGTCTTCGTCCCGGTCTGGACGCTGCTGGTATACGTTCCGGTCGCCCACTGGGTGTGGGGCCCGGGCGGCTGGATCCTCGACCGGCTCGGGGCGCTCGACTTCGCCGGCGGTCTCCCCGTCGAGATCACCTCCGGCGCCTCCGGTCTGGCCCTGTGCCTGGTCCTCGGCCCGCGCCTGGGCTTCAAGAAGGACGCCATGCGCCCGCACAACCTGCCCATGGTGATCCTCGGCGCCGGTCTGCTGTGGTTCGGCTGGTTCGGCTTCAACGCGGGCAGCGCGCTCGGCGCGAACGGGCTCGCCGCGGCCGCCTTCCTCAACACCCTCGCCGCCGGCTGCACCGGCCTGCTCGGCTGGCTCTTCGTCGAGCACAGGCGCGACGGCCACCCGACGACCCTGGGCGCCGCCTCCGGCGCGGTGGCCGGCCTGGTCGCCATCACACCGTCGTGCGGCACGGTCTCCCTGCTCGGCGCGCTGGTCGTGGGCCTCGCCGCCGGCGTCGTCTGCTCCTTCGCGGTGAGCTGGAAGTTCAAGCTGAACTACGACGACTCGCTGGACGTCGTCGGCGTCCACCTGGTCGGCGGCGTCATCGGCACCCTGCTGATCGGCCTGTTCGCCGAGAAGGCGATGACGGGCGGCGCCCAGGGCCTGTTCTACGGCGGCGGGCTCGTCCCGCTCGGCAAGCAGCTGCTGGCCGTGGTGGTCGTCGCGGGGTACGCGTTCGGGGTGACGTACGGCCTCGGGAAGCTGCTCGACAAGGCGATGGGCATGCGGGCGAGCGAGGAGCAGGAGCACACCGGTTTGGACCTTACGGTGCACGCCGAGACGGCTTACGATCACGGGGTCCTGGGGCACGGCGCCCCGGTCTCCCACTCCGTCGTCACCGGCTCCTCCCAGAAGGTCAAGTCCCAGGCATGAAGCTCATCACCGCGATCGTCAAGCCGTACCGCCTCGACGCGGTCAAGACGGCACTTCAGGAGGTGGGCGTGCAGGGTCTGACCGTGACCGAGGCGAGCGGCTACGGCCGCCAGCGCGGCCACACCGAGGTGTACCGGGGGGCCGAGTACCGGGTCGACCTGGTGCCGAAGGTCCGCATCGAGGTCGTGGTCGAGGACGCGGTCGCCGAGGACGTGATCGACGCGATCGTCAGGGCCGCGCAGACGGGGAAGATCGGCGACGGGAAGGTGTGGGCGCTGCCCGTGGAGACGGTCGTACGCGTGCGGACCGGCGAGCGCGGCCCCGACGCGCTCTGACCAGGAGCGCTCCGCTCACCGCTCCGGCCGCGAACAGCAGCCCGGCGAACAGCCAGGGCAGCGCGAGGAAGGAGGCGCTCGCCGACTGGCGGGTGTCCTGAGCGCTCGCGGTCAGGGTGAGGTGTCCCCGGTCGAGCTGGGGTGCGCCGTGCCAGTCCTCGGTGAGCCGCACCCGCTGCCCCGGCAGCAGCTCGGACGGGACGCCGGTCAGGTCGCGGTCGAGCAACGTACGGCCGAACAGCCCGCGTGCCGTCAGCCGCACCCTCGGGTCGAGGGTGACGTTCCCGGTGTTGCGCAGCGTGTAGGTGATGGTCGCCGTGCTGTCGCCGAAGCCGGGGACGAGGGGCTGGTGGTGGGCGATGTGCACGTGCTCGACGGAGATCGCGGGGAGCGTGGGCCCGCTGACCCGGAGGTAGACCCGGGCGCCGACGGCCCGCTGGACACCGAGCGCGAGCCTGCCGCTGCCGGGGGCGACGCGCTCGTCGAGTGCGACGATCGCGCCCGGGTGATCGCCGGGCTCGGCGCCTCGGGGCACGTGGAGTGTGAAGGGCACGGTCACGGTCCCGTGGCCGGGCACGGTGACCCGCGAGGTCGCGGGCTTGGCCCAGGCGCCCACCCCGCGCATGCGTTCCTTCAGGGTCCGTACGGCGAACCCGCCGTCGCGCGCGGTGTTGTATGCGTCGGCCGCGTAGAGCCGGAAGGTGAGCGGCCTGCCGGTCTTGTTGGCGACGGCGACCTTGTCGGTGACGGTCTGCCCGGGGTCGGCCGAGAGGTAGAAGTAGGGGCGCGCGGCGACCTTCGAGGCGACCGGGTAGACGGACCAGCTGCCGTTGTCGGCGGCCCGCGCGGGGGCGGCGGTCCCGCCCAGGACGAGACAGACGAGGGTCAGGAGGAGGACGTACGGCTTGCGCATGGGTGCGGACCTCCCATGGGCCGGGTCGGGCGGTCGGGCGGATGCGGCCCCTGGTGCGTGGGGGCGCCCGGCCACCGCTGGCTGTGTTCGGATCAGGTGAGGGTGAGGGTCAGGACGCCGGAGTACGAGCCCGGGGGCGTGAACGCCGGTACGTCCAGGGAGAGCCCGGCGTCGACGGTGAACTCGCCACCGGTGAGCGCGCCGTCGGGGGTCGACGCGAGGGTCGCTCCCGAGATGCCCACCGCGCCCGTCGAACCGGCCTTGCAGGTGCTGGGGCTGCCCGCCTTGGTCGCGCAGGCGGGGGTCCAGCTCAGCCTGCTCGCGTCGATCTTGGCGCCGGGACCGGTGAAGTCGGTGACCTTGCCGGTCAGGGACCAGCCCGCGGGCCCGCCGCGGAAGTCCTTGACGGTCACCGTCTGCAGGGCTCCGGTCGAGGCCCCGCCCTTGCCGAAGTCGACCGCCGACAGCGCGACGGCGTCCCCGGCCTGGGACATGGACAGGGTTCCGGCCTTGACGGTGGTGGTCAGCTTCTGGCTGCCGGCCGGGACGGGCGTGTTGTCGTTGACGACGTAGGCCGCGGGGCCCGCGCCCTTGTCCGCGCTCCAGGAGGCGCCTTCGTAGGCCACGATCCCGGTCGTCGTCTTGTCGTTGACGACGAGGGAACCGCTGAAGGAACCCGAGGAGTTGGCGGTCACGGTCGCCGTGTCCGCGGTCTGGGTGTCCCCGGCCCGCCCGGCCAGGGTCACGCTGGCGCCCGGCGTGAAGTTGCTGCCGCTGACGGTGACGCCGGCGCCCGGGTCACCGGAGGCCGAACCCAGCGAGATGGCACGGGTGTTGGCCGGGGTCCCGTCGGTCGCGGTGACGGTCTGCGACACCGGGGCGGGCGGGTTGGTGACCGTGCACGGTGTGTCCAGCTCGAGGATGTAGCTGGTGTGGATGTTGTAGTCGCCGGGCGAGAGGGTGATCTGGCCCGCCTTGGTGACGGTGAACGTCCCGGTCATGGAGAAGGACGGGAAGGGTGCCTTCCCCGGTACCGGGGTGTTCTTCTTCGGCCCGGCGACCGTGACGGCCCCGGTCTGGGCGCCGCCGAGGGTGACCTTGCCGGTCGGGGTCATGATGTCGGCCGGCAGGGCCAGGTCGGTGGGGTTGCCGGCGGCGGGCGTGACCACGGTGTAGGTCACGGTGACGGTGTCGCCGACCTTCGGGCTGGAGTTGTCCACCGACACGTTCGCGGTGGTGGTGCCGTCGATCGGCGGAAGGCCTGAGACGGCGGGCGGGATGCAGTGCGTGGCGAAGTCCACGTTCGTACCGGCGGCGCCGGCCGGACAGGCCAGCGCGCCGCCCGCGGTGACCGCGAGGGCGGTCGCCCCGAACAGTGACGCCCAGCGCCACCGTCGGGATCTTCGGGGTGTCGAACCCATGGGGGCCCCTCCTGAGGGTTGCGGGCGCAGCGGCTCATCTGCGCCGACAGGGGGCATTGATGTGGAGCCCGCGTGAGAAGTCAATGGAGATGCCGCAGAAAGCTGACGGAGTATCAGTTTCCGCGGCATCCAGGGGAGAACCGGAACAGATCGCTCAGTTCAGCGGGGTCTGCTCAGTCGAAGACGAACGGGCCGGGCGACTGCTTGGCGGTGGCCTTGCAGGTCACGGTGATCCCGAAGATCACCATTTTCAGCGAGCCGCCGTAGGCCTCCAGGCCGTCACCGGAGGCGACGGTACCGGGGAGCGGGCCGACGCTGACCGGATCGCCGGTGTTCATGGCCGGGTTCTTGGTCCCGCTGAACACGACACTGCCGCCGCCGGCCTTCGCCAGGGTGAGCGTGGAGGTGATGGAGTCCTGCGCCACCGCGACGGGCGCGCTGATGGCGGTGGAGGTGAGGGTGATGGTGGCCGAGGTGCCGCTCTGGGTGGCGGTCAGCGTGGCCGCGCCGCCACCGAAGAAGCCGCAGCTCGCGTTGATGGTCGCCGACTGGGGGGTGACGGCGGCCGCGGTGGGCGCGAGGGTGAGACCGGTGACCGCGAGGGCCCCGGCGACCAGTGCCGCGCCTGTTGCCGTGCGTGTGCCTCTCATGGGGATCCGCTTCCCTTCCCTGTGGGGGGTGCCGTGTGGGGGGACGCCGACGGACATGAGGCCGGAGCAGGCGGGTGCGGACACTCTGCGGGGCGGTGCGGATCTGACGGCCCGTCGGAACGTATGGCTCCATTGATGCGCGAGGGCACAGACCCAACAAGGTTGAATTCCAGCCGACCTTTCGTTCGGCCTGCGCCTTCCCGGCCGACCGGGACGGGTGGGCGTGCTGGGCGAATCGGAGGTCCGGGGAGCGGAGCCCCCCGGCACCTCAGCCCGCGGAAACGGTCAGCTGCACAGTCCCGTCCGGAGAGGCGAGCAGCACAGGCGTCTCGGGCCCACCCAGGTCGGCCACGGCGGCCCGGTCCTCGGCGGCAACGGCTTCCGCCTCGCTCACCACGGCCGCCGCCTCCAAGGACCGCGCCCCCGAGGCCACCGCCATCGCCACCGCCGTCCGCAGCGCGCTCAGCTTCAGCGAGGTCAGCTCCACCGACCCGGCGACATACGTACGCCCGGTCTCGTCCCGTACGGCCGCCCCCTCGGGCACACCGTTGCGGGCCCGGGCGGAACGGGCCAGGGTGACGATCTTGCGGTCCTCGGGATCAAGCGCGTTGCTCTCGGTCATGCCCAGAGCATACGAAGCCCGGGGAGTTTCACCCCGCCACGGGGTGCATGGCGTCACGCCGCCCCTCGGGAGAGGCCAGCCACTCCAGCTTCGCCGCGGTGCTCTCCTCGTCCAGCGGAGTGTGCAGCACGATCATCAGATCGGGCCTGGCCGGCACCTTCATCACCGTCGACTCCACGACCAGTAGCCCGACCAGCGGGTGGACCAGTTCCTTGCGCACCTGCCCCTGGTCCTCGATGTCCCGCTCGGCCCACAGCGCCACGAACTCGGGGCTGCGGGCCGACGCCTCTGCGAGCACCGCCTGGAACCCCTCGTCGTCCGGTCGTGCCGCGCACGCCGCCCGGAACTGGGCCACGACCGTCCGTGCGTTCCGCTCCCAGCTGTTGCTGCGCGACCGGTACAGCGGATCGACGAAGAAGTCGACGAGGCAGTTCTGGGTGATGTCCGGCCGCATGCCGAGGACCAGCGCCGCCGCGTCGTTGTACATCACGCAGTTGTAGTACACGTCCATGATGTGCGCCGGGTAGGGCATCCAGGTGTCGATCAGCCGCCGCAGCCCGTCGCACATGTCCCGCTTCTCGGGCGCCACTTGAGGCGCCGGCGGGTTCAGCCCGGCCAGCAGGTACAGGTGCCGGCGTTCGGCGTCGCTGAGCCGGAGCACCCGGGCGACGGCGTCGAGGACCTGCGGGGAGACGGAGATGTCCCGCCCCTGCTCCAGCCACTGGTACCAGGAAGCGCCCACCCCGGCGAGCACGGCGACCTCCTCCCGGCGCAGCCCGGGCGTACGGCGCCGGCCCCCGCCGCCCGGCAGCCCGGCCTCCTCGGGACTGACCCGGGCCCGTCGGTTCATCAGGAACTCGCGCAGCTCGTCCCGCCGATGACTGCGCATCGCCTCCGCAGCGGCCACGTACCGCTCCTCCCCCGTCGTGTCTGGTGGTGCCACCACCACCATAAGTTCCGACTCCCCAGCATTGTTCCGGCCGCCGGAAGCTCTTCCCATGGCGATCGACACCACCTCCCAGTCCACCACCCCCGTAGGCCAACCGCTCGACACCCCACGGCTGTCGACGCGTGACAAGCTCGTCCTGTTCATCCTGTGCGCGGCCCAGTTCATGGTCGCGCTGGACTTCTCCGTGCTGAACGTGGCACTGCCCGAGCTCGGCAGCGACCTCGGCATGAGCCGCTCGGCGCTGCAGTGGGCGGTCACCGCGTTCGCGCTCCCGTCCGGCGGCTTTCTGCTGCTGTTCGGCCGGACCGGCGACCTGTTCGGCCGCAGGAGGCTGTTCCTGGGCGGCCTGGCCCTGTTCGGCGCGGCCTCGCTGCTGGCGACCCTGGCCTGGGACCCCGCCTCCTTCCTCACCGGGCGGGCCCTGCAGGGCCTGGGCGCTGCGGCGATCGTGCCGACGGGCATGTCCCTGCTGACCACCACCTTCCCGGAGGGACCGGCCCGGGACCGCGCTCTCGGCATCTCCGGCACGCTGTTGTCGCTGGGCTTCACGGTCGGCATGGTCGCGGGCGGTGTCCTGACCGACGCGCTCGGCTGGCGCTCCACGATGGCCCTGCTCACGGTGTTCGCGCTGATCGTGCTGCCGCTGGCGCCGGGTCTGCTGCCGGAGTCGCGCACGCCGGACCGCCCGCGCCTGGACGTGCCCGGCGCGATCACCGTCACGGCGGGTCTGCTGTCGCTGATCTACGCCCTGTCCACGGCCGCCGACCACGGCTTCGGCCGCACCGACGTCATCGCGGCTCTGATCGCCGGGCTCCTTCTGCTGGCCGCGTTCACGGTCGTGGAGTCCCGCTCGCCGGCGCCCCTGGTCTCCCTGCCCATGCTGCGTCGCCGCACGGTGGCGTGGGGGAACGTGGGCGGTCTGGTCACCTTCTCGATGATGTCGACGGTGATCTTCGTCCTGACCCTGTACCTGCAGGAGATCCTGCGTCTGTCGGCCTTCGAGACGGGCTTGGTCTTCGGCTTCCAGGGCGCGCTGTCGGCCGTGGCGGGCACCCTCGCCCCGAAGGTCATCGGCCGCTTCGGCGCCCGTCGCACCCTGGTCGGCTCCCTGGCCGGCCAGGGCGTGCTGGTGGCGACGCTGCTGCCGCTGAACGCCCACACCTGGTCGGTCTGGCTCGCCACGGCCGCCGTGGCCCTGGCCAGCATGTGCCACCTGGGCGCGATCATCTCGTACGGCATCACGGTCACCTCGGGCGTCCCCGACGAGGAACAGGGCCTGGCCACCGGCCTGGTGACCTCCACCCAGCAGGTGGGCATCACGGTCGGCATCCCCCTGCTGGGCGTGCTGGCCACCACGTCCCCCGACCTCCTGTCGGGCGTCCACACGGTCCTCGCCCTGGACGCGGCAATCGTCCTGACCACCGCGGCCTTCGTGGCCCTGGGCCTGCGCCGGGGTCAGTCGAGGGTCTGAACGATCTCGCTTCGCGCGGCCGTGTGCAGTACGCGGCCGCGCGCGCCGTTCACCAGGGGAATGTAGGGCGGTACATGGCCGCACTCGATGTCGGCGACGACCGGGACGCCGAGGGGGCCGAGGGCGTCGAGGACGGCCTCGTGCTGGGTGAGGGTGCGGCCGTCGGGGGCCTTGGTACGGCCCACCAGGACGGCGGCCGCGCGGTCGAAGAACCCGGCGAGACGCATGCCGTGCAGGGCGCGGCAGATGGTGAAGGCGTTGTCCTCGCACGCCTCGACGTAGACGAGGAGCGGCTCGTCCCCGGCGAAGCGCGAGGTGTCGAGGTACGGCGTTCCCGCGAGGTTGACGAGGATCTCGACGCACCCGCCGATCAACCGCCCCTCGACGTCGACGTCCCCGTCCCCGTCGAGCCGCGTCCAGCTGCCCTCGGTGTCCAGGATGAGGTCCCGGATCTCCGGGGCGCGGGTCCAGTCGTCCCAGCCGCTCGCCCGGTACCGGCCGGGCGGGGTCTGTGCGAACGGCTCGCCCTGCGGCGCGGTCACGATGTCCAGCCAGGACGTCAGGCCCTCGGGCGTCCGGTAGGGCGTGTCCATGAGGTTGTTGCCGTGCACGGTCGCGACCCCGGTGAGCAGGGTCAACGGGGTGATGACCGTGGACATGTCCGACCAGCCGACGACCCAGGTCGGCTCGGCCCGCCCGATCCGTTCGAAGTCGAGCAGCGGCAGCAGGTCGATCGCCGTCTCCCCGCCCCACGGCGGCACCACCGCCCGGATCGTCGGGTCGGTCAGCATCTCGGTCAGCTCGGCGGCGCGTTCGGCGGCCGGCGCGCTGATGTGCGTCGAGCCGTCCATGCACCGGCCGACGACCACCTCGTAGCCGCGTGCCTCGAGGTCCTGGACCGCGACGTCGAGACGGCCCCGGAGTTCCCTGGCCACCCCGCTGGAGGGGGAGGTCACACCGACACGGTCACCGGGGCGCAGAGGGCGCGGGTATCGAACGGTCATGCGGCGGATTCTGACACGCAATCAGCAGCCGCCGACAGGGATTTACGGCCGGTCCAGCCGCAGCCGTTCCGCCCTCGGCAGGCCCGCGACGACGAGGTCGTACGAGTCCTCGATCAGCTCCCTGACCAGGCGGTCCGGCAGGCCGCCCGCCACCGGGACGGTGTTCCAGTGGCGTTTGTTCATGTGGTAGCCGGGGACGATCAGGCCCTCGTGCTCCCCGCGCAGCCGGACCGCGTCCTCCGGGTCGCACTTGAGGTTGACCGTCAGGGGCCGCGCGCCCAGGTTCGTCAGCGCGAACATCTTCCCGAGGACCTTGAAGACGGAGGTCTCCGGGTTGAACGGGAAGTCCTCGACGGCCGCGTTGAAGGACAGGCAGAAGGCGCGCAGCTCCTTGGGGGTCACTCGGGCCTCTCCTGCTCCGCGGGACCGCCGGCCGGCTCCACCAGGACCGTCACGATCTTGTTGCGACGGCCGGCCGCGGCCTCGGCGGTCAGCTTCAGCGTGCGCTCGTCGGGCAGTTCGACCCGGGCCGAGGCACCGGCGATGGGCACACGGCCGAGCGCCTTGGCGAGCAGCCCGCCGACGGTCTCCACGTCCTCGTCGTCGTACTCCTCCAGGCCGTACAGCTCACCGAGGTCGGTGATGTCGAGGCGCGCGGTGACCCGGTAGCGGTCGTCGCCGAGGTCCTCCACGGGCGGGAGCTCACGGTCGTACTCGTCGGTGATCTCGCCGACGATCTCCTCGAGGATGTCCTCGATGGTGACGATCCCGGCGGTGCCGCCGTACTCGTCGATGACGACGGCGACGTGGTTGCGGTCCTTCTGCATCTCGCGCAGCAGGTCGCCGGCGTTCTTGGTGTCGGGCACGAAGACGGCCGGTCGCATGGCCGTGGACACCAGGTCGTTCTCGGCGTCGCGGCTGATGTGCGTCTTGCGGACCAGGTCCTTCAGGTACACGATCCCGACGATGTCGTCCTCGCTCTCGCCGGTGACCGGGATCCGGGAGAACCCGGAGCGCAGGGCGAGGGTGAGGGCCTGACGGATGGTCTTGTACCGCTCGATGACGACCAGGTCGGTGCGCGGGACCATCACCTCGCGCACCAGGGTGTCGCCGAGCTCGAAGACCGAGTGCACCATGCGACGCTCCTCGTCCTCGATCAGCGACTCCTTCTCGGCGAGGTCGACCAGCGCACGCAGCTCCGCCTCGGAGGCGAATGGGCCGCGCCGGAAGCCCTTGCCGGGGGTGAGCGCGTTGCCGATGAGGATGAGGAGGTACGGGATCGGGCCCATGATGCGGGCCAGCGGCAGCAGCACGTACGCCGCCGCCGTCGCGGTGTTCAGCGGGTGCTGGCGGCCGATGGTGCGCGGGGAGACGCCGACGGCGACGTACGACACCAGGACCATCACTCCGATGGCGATCAGCAGGGCCTGCCAGGTGGCCGCGAACTCCTGCAGGCAGGCGTACGTCACCAGGGCCGCGGCCGCCATCTCGCAGGCGACGCGGACCAGCAGGGCCACATTCAGGTAGCGGGTGGGGTCGGCGGCGACCTGGGCCAGCTTGGCGCTGCCGCGCCGTCCGGTCCGTACGGCCTCCTCCGCGCGGAAGCTGGAGACGCGCGCGAGGCCCGCCTCCGCGCAGGCGGCGAGCCAGGCCACGACGACCAGCGCGATCGCGCCGATGACGATCTGCGGACTCATTACGAGGGCCGGCCCGCCTACGAGACGGTCGGCGCCGGGGACGGCCCGGTCAGCCCCCGCTCGCCCCGCCACCCGTCGACGATGGCGGCCTGGAGTCCGAACATCTCGGCCTTCTCGTCCGGCTCCTCGTGGTCGTACCCGAGGAGGTGCAGCACGCCGTGGACGGTGAGCAGCTGGAGCTCCTCGTCCATGGAGTGCTGCGTGTGCGCCTCCGCCCCCTGCTTGGCGGCGACCTCCGGGCACAGCACGATGTCGCCGAGCAGCCCCTGGGGCGGCTCGTCGTCGTCCTTCGCCGGCGGCCTGAGCTCGTCCATCGGGAACGACATGACATCGGTCGGACCCGGCAGGTCCATCCACTGGATGTGCAGCTGCTCCATGGCGTCGGCGTCCACGACGATCACCGAGAGCTCGGAGAGCGGGTGGATGCGCATCCGCGCGAGTGCGTAGCGGGCGATGTCGAGGATCGCCTGCTCGTCGACCTCGGTGCCGGACTCGTTGTTGACGTCGATCGACATGGTCGTGCTGGTCTACTTCCCCTTGGGAGCCTTGGCGCCGGTCCTGCCACGGCCGCCCTTGTGGGTGCCGTTCTCGGTGCCGTGCTGGCTGTCGTACAACTCGTACGCGTCGACGATACGGCCCACCAGCTTGTGCCGTACGACATCGTGGGACGACAGCCGGGAGAAGTGGACGTCCTCGACGCCCTCCAGGATCTCCTGCACCTGCCGCAGACCGCTCTTGGTGCCGTTCGGCAGGTCGACCTGCGTCACGTCACCGGTGATCACGATCTTCGAGTCGAAGCCGAGGCGGGTGAGGAACATCTTCATCTGTTCGGGGCTCGTGTTCTGGGCCTCGTCGAGAATGATGAAGGCGTCGTTCAGGGTCCGTCCACGCATGTACGCCAGCGGCGCGACCTCGATCGTCCCGGCGGCCATCAGCCGGGGGATCGAGTCCGGGTCGAGCATGTCGTGCAGCGCGTCGTACAGCGGCCGCAGGTAGGGGTCGATCTTCTCGTAGAGCGTGCCGGGCAGAAAGCCGAGCCGCTCCCCCGCCTCCACAGCGGGTCGGGTGAGGATGATCCGGTTGACCTGCTTGGACTGCAGGGCCTGTACGGCCTTGGCCATGGCCAGGTAGGTCTTGCCGGTGCCTGCGGGGCCGATGCCGAAGACGATCGTGTGCTTGTCGATCGCGTCGACGTACCGCTTCTGGTTGAGCGTCTTGGGGCGGATCGTGCGGCCGCGCGAGGACAGGATGTTCTGCGTCAGTACCTCGGCCGGGGTCTCCGGGCCGTCGCTCGTCCCGTTCTCGCTCGCCTTGAGCATGGCGATCGAGCGTTCCACTGCGTCCTCCGTCATCGGCTGCCCGGTGCGGAGCACCAGCATCATCTCGTCGAACACGCGCGAAATGAGGGCGACGTCCGCAGGGTCGCCGACCGCGCTGATCTCATTGCCCCGGACATGGATGTCGGCTGCCGGGAAGGCCTTCTCGATCACGCGCAGGAGGGAGTCGCCTGAACCCAGCACGGTCACCATGGGGTGCTGGGCGGGGACTGTCAGCTGCGCTCTCGCCTGCTCCTGCGCGGGGGTGTGAGCTGTGGGTGTCTGAGTCATGGGCCGGCTCTGTAGGCCTGCGGTTCCTCCTCGTCACGGCCGCACAGCTGAGGGCGGCCTCGCGATTCCAGGGTACGACGGTGGACTGACAAGGCCGTAGGGCTTTTCAGCGGGCCGCCGACCGGCGACTTCCCGGCCCCGGCCCTGTCCCCCGCGCCGAGCGTCCCTCACACCTGGAATCCCTCACACCTCACGTCCCTCAGGCCGAGCGCCGGAATCCGAGCGTCGGCACAGCCCTGCGCAGCGGCCACGGCCGGTCCAGTTCCTCCGGGACCAGGCCGTCGAGGAACGCGTACCGCCGCAGCCCCGCCGGATCCTGCCCCTCCACCGACTGCACCCTCCGCCACCACGCCCCGATCTCCGACCACCCGGGCGCCGACAGCGAGCCCCCGAACTCCTGGACGGACAGGGCGGCCGTGAGTCCCGCGAAGGCAAGTCGGTCGGCGAGCGGCCAGCCGGCCAGCGTGCCCGTGACGAACCCGGCCACGAAGACGTCGCCCGCGCCCGTCGGGTCCAGCGCCTCCACCGCGATGGCGGGCACCTCGGCCGTCTCCCCGGTACGCCGGTCCACCGCGTACGCCCCCTCCGCACCCAGCGTCACCACCGCCAGCGGCACGTGCTCGGTCAGGGCGTGCGCGGCCGCCCTGGGGCACTCGGCGCCCGTGTACCGCATCGCCTCCTGCGCGTTGGGCAGGAACGCCTCGCAGTGTTCGAGATCTGCGAGTCCGGACAGATCCCACGTACCGGTGTCGTCCCAGCCGACGTCGGCGAAGATCCGGGTGCCCGCGCGGGCGGCCTCGGCGATCCAGGGGGCGCGCGTGCCGGGGACGAGCGAGGCGACGGCCGCACGCGCGCGGGGCGGGAAGTCGGGCGCCGGCTTCTCCGGCGGCGGCTCGTGGCCGTGGGACACCATGGTCCGCTCGCCCTCGTAGGCCATGGAGACGGTCACCGGCGAGTGCCAGCCGGGCACCGTCCGCGAGGGCGTGAGGTCGATGCCCTCGCCCTGGTCCAGCGCGTCCCAGCAGTACTCGCCGTAGTGGTCGTCCCCGAAGGCCGCCGCGAGGGAGGTCCGCAGGCCGAGCCGGGCGAGCGCGGTGGCCATGTTGGCGACCCCGCCCGGGCTGGAGCCCATGCCCCGGGCCCAGGACTCGGTGCCGCGCACGGGCGCCGAGTCCAGGCCGGTGAAGACGATGTCGAGGAAGACCGTGCCCGTGAGGTAGACGTCCCAGGGCGGATCGTCCGGTGCGCGCAGGGCGGCCAGCGGGTCGACCTGGGCCTGACAGCGCGCTGCCTTGGTGAGGTGCTCCGGTTCCTCTCCGGCGATCGTGTGCGACGGGGTCACGGTGCGCTCCCTGACGTGATGCGGATTGGGCCAGTGTGCACCACATCCCATCCGGAGCACGGCCGTCGCACGGCAGCGTGACTACCAGCGGGGCATCACCGGGGTCCGCCACTCGGGCTCCGCCACCCGCATCGCCGCCGCGTCGTCCCGGTCGCGCAGCGTGCCGTCGTCCTCGGCCCAGCGCCGGTGCAGCCGGGCGAGTTCGTCCCGGTCCAGCTCGACGCCGAGACCGGGCGCGTCGGAGACCACGACCCTGCCGTCAGTGAAGGCCGGCCGCTCGGTGAGGACGTCCTCGGACTGCCAGGGGTAGTGGGAGTCGCACGCGTGGTGCAGGTTGGGCACGGTGGCCGCCACCTGGGTCATCGCGGCGAGGCTGATCCCGAGGTGGGTGTTGGAGTGCATGGACACCCCGACGCCGAAGACGTCGCAGATCGCGGCCAGGTGCCGGGTGTTGCGCAGCCCGCCCCAGTAGTGGTGGTCGGAGAGCACCACCTGCACTGCGTCCCTGGTGAACGCCTCCTTGATCTCGCCGAAGGTGGTCACGCACATGTTGGTCGCGAGCGGGACCTCCGTCCCGGCCGACACCTCGGCCATCGCGGGGGTGCCCAGCGTCGGGTCCTCCAGGTACTCGAGGACGTCCCCGAGTTCCTTCGCCACCTTCAGCGACGTGTCGACGGACCAGGCGCCGTTGGGGTCGAGCCGCAGCGGGTGCCCTGGGAAGGCCTCGGCGAGGGCGCGTACGGCCGCGATCTCCTCGTCGGGCGGAAAGACCCCGCCCTTGAGCTTGAAGGAGGTGAACCCGTACCGCTCCTTGAACCGCCGCGCCTGGCCGACGACTCCTGCCGGGTCGAGGGCGGCGCCCCAGTCGTCCGGTTCGGCGGCGACGCCCCCCGGGTGGCCGGCCCACTTGTAGAAGAGGTAGGCGCTGTACTCGACCGCGTCCCGTATCTTGCCGCCGAGCAGCGCGTGCACGGGCAGCCCGAGCACCCTGCCCTGGGCGTCCAGGCAGGCGACCTCGAAGGCGGACAGCACCGACAGCCGCAGCTTGTCCGCGCTCTGCACCCCGCGCAGTCCGCCGGCGTCCACGGCTCCCCTGATCCGGTCCTCGTCCACGGCGAGGTCCACGGAGAACAGCCAGTTCACATCCATGACCGAGCGCCCGACGAGGTGTTCGGCCAGCGGGCGGGCCAGTTCCAGGTACTTGGTGTCGCCGTAGGTCTCCCCGAGACCGGTGATCCCGTCGGCCGTCACGACCTCGACGATCAGCCGGGGGGTGTACGGCTGGTGCACGCCCTGGGTGTTGAGCAGCGGCGGGTCGGCGACCAGGATCGGCGTCAGCCGCACCTCGGCGATGGTCAGGTCACGGGTCACAGCGAGGCTCCTGCGAGGTCGAGTCCGGTGGTGAGGAGGGCCTTCAGGTCGGCGAGGTCGGCGGGCGAGGGGTCCGTGAGGGGGGCACGAACGGGGCCGACGCGGTCACCGCGCAGCCGGGCGGCCGCCTTCACCAGGGACACCGCGTATCCGGGCGTGCTGTCGCGCAGTTCGACGAAGGGGACGTAGAACTCGCGCAGGAGTTTCTCGGTCGTGACGTGGTCCCCGCCGCGCAGCGCGGTGAAGAAGGCGCCGGCGATCTCGGGGGCGAAGGCGTGGACGGCGGAGGAGTAGGCGGGGACCCCGACGGTGGCGTAGGCGCGGGCCTGGATCTCGGCGGTGGCGGCGCCGTTGAAGAACAGGAAGTCCTCGGGGGCGGCGAGGGTGAGGCGCTGGAGGCGGTCGAGGTCACTGTGGCCGTCCTTGAGGCCGATGACGTTCGGGATGCGCGCGATGCGCCGCAACGAGGCCACGGTATAGGCGACCTGCCCGCGCTGGTAGGCGACGAGCGGCAGCCGGGTGCGGGCGGCGAGCCGCTCCAACTGGGCGGCGAGGCCGTCCTGGGGGGCCGCGACGAGGTAGTGCGGCAGCACGAGCAGGGCGTCGGCGCCGGCCTCCTCGGCGATCCGCGCGAACCGGGCGGCCTGCGCCCAGCCGTACCCGGTCCCGGCCACCACGGGCACCCGGCCGGCCGCCTCCTCGACGGTGACGGCGACGACCCGCCGGTACTCGTCCTCGTCCAGCGAGAAGAACTCGCCGGTGCCGCAGGCCGGGAAGACTGCCCCGGGGCCGGAGGCGAGCCGCGCGGCGACATGGGCGCGGAAGCCGTCGGGGTCGAGGGAGCCGTCGTCGTGGAAGGCGGTGAGCGGGAAGGACAGCACGCCGTGCGCCATGCCCTTCCGCAGTCGCCGTGCCACGTCCTGCGGACTCGGATCGCCAGCCACCTGACCATCTCCCCTTATGAATATTGTCTATGTATGAGAACAGAGGCTAGATAGACGAACGTGGGGCCGTCAATGGGCCCCGGAGGACGGGAGGGTGAAGGGGAACGAAAAAGAGCCCCACCCCGCACAAGCGGGATGGGGCTTCATCGGAGCGCCGGGCAGGCCTTGCACCTGCATCTCCCCACAGGAAGTGGGGCGTCTTTCCTTGGACCACCAACGCACGGTCCGCCACCGGGAGTTCCGGCGACCGCGACGTGATGAACCATAACCCATCCCGCCGCACCCTGACCAATGGACCGTCAGGGGGCAACCTCATACCCCCGACTCTCCGACGGCAAACGCAAGAGTGATCCGGATCACGTCTCCCGACCTTCTTCCGGAACCGCGTGCTTGATACAACTTGCTCGCACGTTCCCGTCCGTCGACGGCCGTCGCTCCCTCCCCCTCTTTTTCCGAGCCGCTGCTCTCGCCTGCCCTGGGAACGCCCGTGTCCGCCCCCCGCTCCACCATGCCCTGGCCCCTCGTCGCCCTTTTCACGGCCGGGTACCTCGCCCCCTACCTGCTGCCGACCACCGTCGGCCGGCTCGACGCCGGGCTTCCGCTCTCCACCACCCAGGCCGGGGCCATCGGCAGTGCGCTGCTGCTGAGTTCGGCGGCGGCGGGCTTCCTGCTGGCCTCCCGGGTGGAACGGATCGGCGCGCGCACCCTCGCCCGGGTCGGCCTCGCGCTCGCCGTCCTCGGCTACGGCGGGGCCGCGCTGACCGGGGCCGTGCCGGCCGTCGTGGCGGGCGCGCTGCTCGGCGGGTTCGGGTCCGGCACGGTCACGGCGGTCGCCGCCGGCGGCATCGCCGCACACCGGGATCCGCACCGGGTCACCACGCTCGGCCTGCTCGGCGTCTCCGCGCTCGCGGGCGCCCTGTACCTGACGATCCCGCACCTCGGCCCGGGTCATGGGCAGCCGCTCGCCGCGATCGCGCTCACCGCGGTAGCGGTGTGGCCGCTCACCGGGCGCCTGCCCGCCCGTACGGCCCCGGTCCGCGCCTCCTGCGCCGGACGTGGCAGGCTCCCCCACCTGCGGGCCGGCCTGCTGCTGGCCGTGGCCATGCCCTGTTGGTCCCTGGCGCAGAACTCCCTGTGGGGCGTCAGCGGCCGGATCGGTCTCGGACAGGCGCACCTCAGTGAGGTCAGCGTCGGCGCGGTGTTCGCGGTCGCGCTCGGCGCCGGGCTGTTCGGGGTCGTGGGCGCCGGGGCGCTCGGGTCCCGGCTGGGCCGGGCGGCGCCGATCGGCGCGGGTACGGCGCTCATCGCGGGCTGCATCGCGCTCAGCGCGTCGGCGACCGACCTGCCGGCCTTCGCGGCGGGCGAGATCTCCTGGAACCTGCTCTACCCGGTCGTGCTGTCGTACGTCATCGGCCTGGCCGCCTCCCTGGACCCGCGCGGCCGCTGGGCGGTGCTGGTCGGCTCGGCGTCGTCACTGGGCACGGCGGCGGGCCCGCTGGCCGGGAGCGCGCTCGCGGCGTGGGCGGGCTTCCCGGTCATGGGCGAGGTTCTGGCCGTCGTGCTGCTGGCGGTGGCGGTTCCGCTGACGGTGGTGGCACTGCGGGCGGGCAGGCGAACGGTCCGTGTGGTGGAGATCCAGGTGGACACCCAGGCCGTGCCTGCCCAGCCCACGTACGACACCGCCTACCCGAACTCGTACGCCTCCACCTCGGCCAGGTAGCGCGCCCGCCGCTCCTCGTCGTCCTCCAGGAAGGAGGCGAGGAATGAGTTGCGGGCCAGCTCGCGCATCTGCTCCCTGGCCAGCCCGAGGGCGTCACGGACGGCGTGGTAGTTGTCGGCGACGTAGCCGCCGAAGTAGGCCGGGTCGTCGGAGTTGATCGTGCACAGCAGGCCGGCGTCGAGCATGGCCGGGAGAGGGTGCTCCGCCAGGACGTCCACGGTTCGCAGCCGGACGTTGGACAGCGGGCACAGGGTCAGCGGGACGCGGTCGCGGACCAGCCGCTCGACCAGTGCCGGGTCCTCCATGCAGCGCAGGCCGTGGTCGATCCGCTCCACGCCGAGGACGTCCAGCGCCTCGGTGATGTACGCGGCCGGACCCTCCTCGCCGGCGTGCGCCACCCGGCGCAGCCCGAGCGCGGCGGCGGCCTCGTACACCTCACGGAACTTCGCCGGCGGGTGGCCGACCTCGGCCGAGTCGAGGCCGACGCCGGTGATCCGGTCCAGGTAGGGCCTGGCCGCCTCCAGGATCTCGAGCGCCGAGTCGGCGGACTCGTCGCGCAGGAAGCACATGATGAGCTTCGTGGAGACTCCGTGGTTCTCCCCGCTGCGGCCGAGCGCCCGCCACAGCCCTTCCACGACCGTGCCCATGGCCACGCCCCGCGCGACGTGGGCCTGCGGGTCGAAGAAGATCTCCGCGTGCCGCACGCCCTGCGCGGCGGCGCGGGCGAGGTAGGCATCGGCCAGATCGGCGAAGTCCTGCTCGGTGCGCAGGACGGCCATCAGCTCGTAGTACAGGTTCAGAAAGGACTGGAGGTCCTCGAACTGGTAGGCCTTGCGCAGCTCGTCGGTGTCGGCGTAAGGCAGTTCGACGCCGTTGCGGGCGGCCAGCTCGAACGCCAGCTCGGGCTCCAGGGTGCCTTCGATGTGGAGGTGCAGTTCTGCTTTGGGGAGGGGCATCAAAGCATCGTAAGCGGGTTTTATCCGCGCTTCGGAACCGGCACTCGCAGGAGATCGTGCGCCACGGTCAGCTCGCCCTCGAACCCGGCGGCACGTGCCTGCCGCTCGAACTCGTCGGGATCCAAGTAGCGCTGGCTGAAATGGGTCAGGACGAGGTGGCGCACCCCCGCGTCCCGGGCAACGGCCGCCGCCTGGCCCGCCGTCAGATGACCGTGGTCGACGGCCAGTTCGATGTCCTCGTCGAGGAAGGTGGACTCGATGACGAGCAGGTCGCAGCCCTCGGCGAGGGCGTGCACCCCGTCGCACAGCCGGGTGTCCATGACGAACGCGAACCGCTGCCCGCGCCGCACCTCGCTGACCTCGTCCAGGGTCACGTCCCCGAGCCGGCCCTCGCGCTGGATCCGGCCGACGTCCGGCCCCTTGATCCCGTGCGCGGCGAGCCGGCCGGGCAGCATGCGGCGCCCGTCGGGTTCGATCAGCCGGTAGCCGTACGACTCGACGGGGTGGGACAGCTTGCGGGCCTCGAGGGTGTACGACGGTGTCACCGCGAGGGTGCCGTCGGCGGCGACCGGTGCCTCGGTGAGGCTGACGGTCTCCCGGTAGGCGGTCGCGTACCGCAGCCGGTCGAAGAAGCGCTGACCGGAGCGCGGGTAGTGGGCGCTGACCTCGTGCGGCACCTGGTCGAGGTTGATCCGCTGGATGACTCCGGCGAGGCCGAGGGAGTGGTCGCCGTGGAAGTGCGTGACGCAGATCCGGTTCAGGTCGTGGGCGGCGACCCCGGCGCGGAGCATCTGCCGCTGTGTGCCCTCGCCGGGGTCGAACAGGATGCCCTCGCCGTCCCAGCGCAGCAGATAGCCGTTGTGGTTGCGGTGCCGGGTCGGGACCTGGCTCGCGGTGCCGAGGACCACCAGTTCACGGACGGACATGGCGACCTATCCGGGGGGCCATTCCAGCCCGCGGCCGCCGAGGACGTGCGCGTGGGCGTGCCAGACGGTCTGCCCGGCGCCGCTGCCGGTGTTGAAGACGACGCGGTAGCTCTCCAGCTTGTCCTCGTCGGCGACGGCCTGGGTCTCGCGCAGGACGTCCGCGGCGAGTTCCGGGGCACCGGCGGCGAGGGTGGCGGCGTCCCGGTAGTGCGCCTTGGGGATCACCAGGACGTGCGTCGGCGCCTGGGGGTTTATGTCGCGGAACGCGACGGTGGTCTCGGTCTCACGGACGATGGTCGCCGGGATGTGCCCCGCGACGATCTTGCAGAACAGGCAGTCGTCCTGCGGTTCTCCCGCCATAGCGCTGCGCTCGCTTTCGCCGGTGATCACTTTGGGGGCATCGTAGTCGGTCGGGTGCGGGCCGTACGTGGCTGGGCGCGCCCCGGCGCCGGAGCCGCCTGCCGACACGGGTCCGCGCCCTCAGGTGGGCAGACCTGGCGGAGTCTTCGCGGGCCGCTCCTCCAGTGCCTCCAGCGCGAGCCTGATCGCCTCGTCGAGCTGGGCGTCCCGTCCCGCCGCGTGGTCCTGCGGGCGCTGTACGACCTCCACATCCGGGTCCACCCCGTGGTTCTCCACGCCCCATCCGTACCCCTCCAGCCAGAACGCGTACTTGGGCTGGGTGATGAGGGTGCCGTCGACCAGGCGGTAGCGGCTGTCGATGCCGATGACCCCGCCCCAGGTGCGGGTGCCGACGACCGGGCCGATGCCGAGGGCGCGGATCGCCGCGTTGACGATGTCGCCGTCGGAGCCGGAGAACTCGTTGGCGACGGCGACGACGGGGCCGCGCGGCGCGTCCCTCGGATAGCTCTCCGGCCGCATGCCGCGGGGCAGGTCCCAGCCGACGATCCGCCGGGCCAGCTTCTCCACGACGAGTTGGGAGGTGTGGCCGCCGCGGTTCTCCCGCACGTCGACGACGAGGCCCTCGCGGGCCACCTCGACGCGCAGGTCGCGGTGGATCTGGGCCCAGCCGGGCGCCTGCATGTCGGGCACGTGGAGGTAGCCGAGCCGGCCGCCGGACCTCTCGTGGACGTGGGCGCGGCGGTCGGCGACCCAGGCGTGGTAGCGCAGGGGCTCCTCGTCGGCGAGGGGGACGACGACCGCGTGCCGGGGGTCGCCGCCGCCTGCGGGCGAGACGGTCAGCTCGACCGGCTTTCCGGCCGTGCCGATCAGCAGCGGGCCCGGCCCGGTCACCGGATCGACCGGCTGTCCGCCGACCGCGACGATCGCGTCCCCCGGGCGCACGGCGACGCCGGGTGCGGCGAGCGGGGAGCGGGCATCGGGGTCGGAGGTCTCCGAGGGCAGGACGCGGTCGACGCGCCAGCTGCCGTCCTCGTGGCGGGAGATGTCGGCGCCGAGCAGACCCTGCCGGGCGCCCTCGCCGACTCCGCGCGGGGTGACGTAGGCGTGCGAGGTGCCGAGTTCGCCGTGCACCTCCCACAGGAGGTCCACGAGGTCGTCGTGGGTGGCGAGGCGGTCGAGGACCGGCCGGTAGCGGTCGAGGACGCCGTCCCAGTCGACGCCGCCCATGTCCGGCCGCCAGAAGTTGTCCCGCATGACGCGGCCCGTCTCCTCGTACATCTGCCGCCATTCGGCGACCGGGTCGACGGTCTGCCGGATCCGGGTCAGGTCGACGGTGATGTGCGAGTCGCTTTCCTCGTCGTCGGAGGCGCGCCGGTCGGCGGGTACGACCTTGAGCCGTCCGTCGGCCCACAGCAGCACCCTCTTGCCGTCTCCGCTGACCTCGAAGTGGTCGGCGTCGGCGGCGAGGTGCTCCAGGCGCTGCTGGGCGAGGTCGTACCGCTCCAGCTCGGTCTTCGGGTCGGGGGCGTCGGGGGTGGCGCGGGAGGCGCCGAGGACCCCGCGCACCGGGTGGCGCAGCCAGAGCAGGCCGTCCCTGGCGGCGCGCAGATTGGAGTAGCGGGCCGCCTCGACCGGGAAGGGCACGATGCGGTCGGCGAGACCGTCGAGGTCGATCCGGGTGGCCGGGGTGCCCTCGCTGTCGGGCGTCTCGTCCTTGTCGGGGGTGCCGAAGGGGCGGCCGTGCCGCTGCGGGCCGAACGGGGACGGGGTGGTCGCGGCGAGGGTGATCAGGTGCGGGCGCGCGCCCTCCACGAAGGCCAGGTCGAAGACGTGCTCGTCGTAGACCGGGTCGAAGGAGCGGCTGGAGAGGAAGGCCAGGTGCCTGCCGTCCAGGGTGAAGGCGGGCGCATAGTCCTGGAAGCGCAGCGGGGTCGCCTCGGTGACCGACAGGTCGGTGGTGTTGGCGATGCGCAGCTGGGACAGCGGTCGGGGGCCGGGGTGGGACCAGGCGAGCCAGCCGGAGTCGGGCGAGAAGGCGAGGTCGCAGACGTCCCCGTGTTCGCTGCGGTCCACCTCGCGGACCTCGCCGGTCTCGCGCTCGACCAGCAGCAGCCGCCCGTCGTGCGAGGCTACGGCGGCCCGGCTGCCGTCGGGGGCCATGGCGAGCTCCAGGACGCGGCCGAGCTGTCCGGCGGCGATCCTGCGCGGGGTCGTGCCGAGGGCGACGCCGGTGGCCGGCGCGAACTCCAGGGCGTCCTCGCCCTCGGCGTCCGTCACCCACACCGCCCGCTGCTCGCCCTCCGCGCGGAAGGTGCGCGGCAGCCGGGCCCGTACGCCGGGCTGTGCGGCCAGGGCGCGGGCCGGGCCGGAGCGGTGGGTGACCCAGTGGACGGCGCCGCGCACGGCGACCGCGCTGCCGCGCGCGGTGTGGTCGGGTGCGGCGTGGCCGAACCAGCGGGAGGCGTTCACCGGGAAGGGCTGCAGGTCCACGCGCGGGCCGCCGAGCCGGACGTCGAGCCGGCGCGGGGCGGCGCCGTCGAGGTCGTCGAGCAGCCAGAGTTCACCCGCGCTGGAGTAGACGACCCGGCCGCCGTCGGTGGCGGCGTGCCGGGCGTAGAAGCCGTCGAGGGGCGTGTGGCGTCGCAGGTCCGTCCCGTCGGCGAGCGAGGAGTAGAGGGCGCCGGTGCCCTCGTGGTCGGACAGGAACGCGATCCGGTCGCCCACCCACAGCGGGTACTCGATGTTCCCGTCGAGTTCCTCGTGCAGCCGGACGAACTCCCCGCCGCCCTCCCGGTCGATCCACAGCCTGCCCGCCGTGCCGCCCCGGTAGCGCTTCCACCAGGCGGCCTCGCGGCCCATCGGGGCGGACAGCAGCACGGTGTGCGGTCCGTACGCGATGTCGCCGACCGGCCCGTACGGCAGTGTGGTGGCCGGTCCGCCGTCCAGCGGAACGGCCCGCGCCCAGGTGCGGCGCAGGCTCGCCTGCCCCTGGGTGCTGATGGCGAGGACCTCGCCCCGTGGGGTCCAGCCGCGCACCTGGGTCTTCCAACTCCCCCAGTGCGTGAGCCGTTTGGAGGGGCCGCCGGTGACCGGGGCGATGTGCACCTCGGGGGCGCCGTCACGGGTGGAGGTCCAGGCGAGGGTCGTGCCGTCGGGCGAGATACGGGGGTGGTTGACCGGCATGTTGTCGGCGCCGGCCCGCCAGGCCCGTCCGCCGTCCAGGGGCGCCAGCCATACGTCGTCCTCGGCGGTGAAGGTCACCAACTCGCCGTGGAGATGGGGGAATCGGAGGTAGCCGGAGGATCCCGTCGATGCGCCCTGAGTCACCTTGTCACTGTACGCAGCGTCGGGTGCCTTCGCCCCCGGTTCCGATCACTTGCCCTGCACGGGCCAGCAGGTCGGGTCGCCCTTGCACCACAGGGTCCGGGTGACGGTGACGGTGACCGTCGGCTGCCCGCCGGTGGGCCGGTAGGTGACGGGCGGCTTGTACGTCGGCCCGGGCGCGGCGTCGCAGTCGCCGAGCCCGCTGACGCGGAACACCTGCCTGCCGCCGACCCTGGCCGTCAGGTCCCCGCGCACACAGGCGCCGTCGACGGCCTTCGTCACCTTCCCGGTGACGGTGATCTTCCGCCCGTCCTTGGTCTGCCCCTGGCAGTCGACGGAGACGACGGTGGTCTCGGTCGGCGAGGGCGACCTCCCGGGCGTGTACCCACCCTTGCCGTAGCTCCCGGTGCAGGTGAGCCAACTGATGTCGAAGTGCCGCCGCTTCAGCTCGGCGGTCGCGGTCTTGTCGGTGGTGTACGCCACCGTGGCCGAACTGAGATCCCCCGGCTGGCACGCCGTCACCACACCCGCGCTCACCACCGCGAGCCCGGCCACGCCCAGCCCGCGCACGGCCCGCGGCCGCCACCGAATCCGTCCCGAAGCCCCCATGCAGGGCAGCGTGCCACCGGTACGGGCGGGGCGGAAGACCGCTTACGGCCACTCACCTGTTCGGCGCCCCACCCGCGAGGCGCCGTGATCCGCCCCGCGTCGCCGTCAGCCGCGCAGCAGCAGCCACTCCTGGAGTTCCACCAGGTTGCCCTCCGGGTCCTTGAGGTGGGCCACGCGCATGCGGTCGGTCATGGGGACCGGTCCGTGCAGGACGGTCGCGCCGCGGGAGGCGATCTCCTCGCAGTAGGCGGTGAGGTCGTCGACGCGCAGGACGACCAGGGAGCGGTGCCCGGTGGCCGTCTCGCCCAGTTCGTCGAGGATCTCGGCCATCATGGCGCGATCCTGCAGCGCGATCCCGGCGGAACCGGCGTGCGGGCTGAACTTCTCGTACGGGCCCTCGGTCGCGCCCGACTGCGGCCTGAGGCCGAGGACCTCGGCGTAGAAGCGGTAGCAGGCGGCGAAGTCGGTGACCAGGAGCCGTACCTGGGCGAGTTCCATCGTGTTCCCCCGGATGGTCAGGACCAGCGGCCGGTGCGGCCCAGGAGGAGGGCCGCGGCGGCGGTGCCGGCGGTGGATGTGCGCAGCACGGTGGGGCCGAGCACGTGGGCGTGTGCCCCCGCCTCCTCGAAGAGCGCCAACTCGTCGCGGGAGACGCCGCCTTCGGGCCCGACGACCAGCACGATCTCACCCTCGGCGGGGAGTTCGGCGGTGGCGAGCGGCGCACTGCCGTGCTCGAAGTCGGAGTGGAGTACGGCGGCGAAGTCGGCTTTGGCGAGAAGTGCGGCAACCTGCTTGGTCGTCGCCGCGTCCGCGACCTCCGGGAAGCGGACCCGGCGGGACTGCTTGCCGGCCTCGCGGGCGGTGGCCCGCCACTTGCCGAGCGCCTTCAGCCCGCGGTCGCCCTTCCACTGGGTGATGCAACGGGCCGCCTGCCAGGGCACGATGGCGTCGACGCCGACCTCCGTCATGGTCTCGACGGCGACCTCGCCCCGGTCGCCCTTGGGCAGCGCCTGGACGACGGTGATGCGCGGCGCGGGCTCCGGCTCCTCGGACAGGGAGCTCATGTGGACGATCAGCCGGTCCTTGCCCTCGGTACCGATCACCTCGCAGACGGCGTAGCGCCCGGCGCCGTCGGTGAGGACGACCTCCTCGCCCGGCTGGAGCCGCTTCACGGAGACCGCGTGGCGGCCTTCAGGGCCGTCCAGGACGTACCGGTGGCCGTCCGGGTCGAAGTGCTCGACGACGAAGACCGGCGCCGTCATCGCCCGTCACCTCCGGGTCCGGGGAAGTCCGACAACGCTGTCCGGGCGGCCGCGAGTTCGGCAGCCAGCGCCTTCACCAGTTCCCCGGCGGGCAGCGCGCGGGCCATCCGGTGGCCCTGGCCCGCCCACAGCGCCATGCCCTGCGCGTCACCGGCCTTGGCGGCGGCCTTGCGCAGCGGGGAGGTCAGGTGGTGCACCTCGGGGTAGGCGGCGGGGGCGTACGGGCCGTGCTCGCGCATGAAGCGGTTGACCAGTCCGCGCGCCGGGCGGCCGGAGAAGGCGCGGGTCAGCTCGGTGCGCGCGAACAGCGGGTTGGTCAGCGCCTGCTTGTGCAGGTCGGGCGCGCCGGACTCGGGGGTGGCGAGGAACGCGGTGCCCAGCTGGGCCGCGCTCGCGCCCGCCGCGAGGACGGCGGCGATCTGGCCGCCGCGCATGAGGCCGCCGGCGGCGACGACCGGGATGCTCACGGCCTCGCGGACCTGCGCGATCAGTGACAGCAGTCCGATGCCGGAGCCGTCGCTCTCCGCGAGGTCCCGGTGCGTGCCCTGGTGGCCGCCGGCCTCCACGCCCTGCGCGATCACCGCGTCCGCGCCCGCCCGCTCGACCGCGAGGGCCTCCTCGGCGGTGGTGGCGGTGACCAGGGTGAGGGTCCCGGCCCGGCGGAGGGAGTCGACGACGTCCCGGCTCGGCACGCCGAAGTGGAAGGAGACCACCGGCACCGGGTTGTCGAGGAGGACGGCGAGCTTGGCGTCGTAGCCGTCGTCCCGGCCGCTGTCCGGGTCGCCCAGCTCGGTCTCGTACCAGGCGGCCTCACCGGCCAGCTGGTGCGCGTACAGCTCCACGGCCCCCGACTCCGCGTACTCGGGCTGGGGCATGAAGAGGTTCACGCCGAAGGGACGGCCGGTGAGCCCCCGCAGCTGCTTGATCTCCTGGTACATGCCGTCGGCGGTCTTGTACCCGGCGGCGAGAAACCCGAGACCGCCCGCCTCGGACACGGCGGCGGCGAGCTGCGGGAGGGAGACACCGCCCGCCATGGGGGCCTGCACGATCGGCTGGGGGAAGAGATCGGTCAGTGCGGAGGACATGACCGCATGTTGTCACGTCCTCCGAACAAGTCCGAATCCGGGCTTCCCATGGCATACACCACTGGCAAAGCCCGGAATCAGCGCCCGTTGAAAGCGTCCTTCAACCGCGAGAACAGCCCCTGCTGACCCGGCTGGAACTGTCCCTGCGGACGCTCCTCGCCCCGCAGCTTGGCCAGCTCGCGCAGCAGCCGCTCCTGCTCGGGATCGAGCTTCGTCGGGGTCGTGACCTCGACGTGCACGATCAGGTCGCCCCGGCCGCCGCCGCGCAGGTGCGTGACGCCCCGGTTGTGCAGCGGGATCGACTGGCCGGACTGGGTGCCGGGCCGGATGTCGACCTCCTCCATGCCGTCCAGGGTCTCCAGCGGCACCTTGGTGCCGAGGGACGCCGCGGTCATCGGGATGGTGACCGTGCAGTGCAGATCGTCGCCGCGCCGCTGGAACGTCGTATGCGGCAGCTCGTGGATCTCGACGTAGAGGTCACCGGCCGGACCGCCGCCGGGGCCGACCTCACCCTCGCCGGCGAGCTGGATCCGGGTGCCGTTGTCGACACCGGCCGGGATCTTCACCGTCAGGGTGCGGCGGGAACGGACCCGGCCGTCGCCCGCGCACTCCGGGCAGGGGGTCGGCACGACCGTGCCGAAGCCCTGGCACTGGGGGCAGGGGCGGGAGGTCATGACCTGGCCCAGGAAGGACCGGGTCACCTGGGAGACCTCACCGCGGCCGCGGCACATGTCACACGTCTGGGCGGACGTGCCCGGGGCCGCGCCCTCCCCGCTGCAGGTGTTGCAGACGACCGCGGTGTCGACCTGGATGTCCTTGGTCGTGCCGAAGGCCGCCTCGTCCAGCTCGACCTCGATGCGGATCATCGCGTCCTGGCCGCGCCGGGTGCGCGAACGCGGGCCGCGCTGCGACGCCGTACCGAAGAACGCGTCCATGATGTCGGAGAAGTTGCCGAAGCCGCCGGCCCCGAAGCCGCCCGCACCCGCGCCGCCCGCCTGGGAGAGCGGATCGCCGCCGAGGTCGTAGACCTGCTTCTTCTGCGGGTCCGAGAGCACCTCGTAAGCGGCGTTGATCTCCTTGAACCGCTCCTGGGTCTTCGGGTCCGGGTTGACGTCCGGGTGCAGCTCGCGCGCGAGCCGACGGAACGCCTTCTTGATCTCATCCTGCGACGCGTCGCGGCGCACGCCGAGAACGGCGTAGTAGTCCGTGGCCACTTACGACTCCGCCAGGATCTGTCCGACGTACCGTGCCACTGCGCGTACCGCTCCCATCGTTCCCGGGTAGTCCATGCGGGTCGGTCCGACCACGCCGAGCTTGGCAACCGCCTCGCCGCCCGAACCGTAGCCGACCGACACGACGGAGGTGGAGTTGAGTCCCTCATAGGCGTTCTCGTGCCCGATCCGCACGGTCATGCCCGAATCCCCCGCCTCGCCGAGGAGCTTGAGGAGCACGACCTGCTCCTCAAGGGCCTCCAGGACGGGCCGGATCGTGAGGGGGAAGTCATGTCCGAAGCGGGTGAGATTGGCGGTGCCGCCGATCATCAGCCGCTCCTCGTTCTCTTCGACCAGTGTCTCCAGCAGTGTGGAGAGCACCGTGGAGACCGTACCGCGGTCCTCGGCCTCGAAGCCCTCGGGCAGGTCCTCGACCAGGCGCGGCACGTCGGTGAACCGGCGGCCCGCGACCCGGCTGTTCAGCCGCGCCCTGAGGTCCGCCAGGGACGCCTCGCCGAAGGGCGCGGGGCAGTCGACCATCCGCTGCTCGACCCGCCCGGTGTCCGTGATCAGCACGAGCATCACACGCGCGGGCGCGAGCGAGAGCAGTTCCACGTGCCGCACCGTGGACCGGGTCAGCGACGGGTACTGCACGACGGCGACCTGCCGGGTCAGCTGCGCGAGCAGCCGCACCGTGCGCGCCACGACGTCGTCGAGGTCGACGGCGCCCTCGAGGAAGTTCTGGATGGCCCGCCGCTCGGGCGCGGTCATCGGCTTGACGCCCGCGAGCTTGTCCACGAACAGCCGGTAGCCCTTGTCGGTGGGGATGCGCCCGGCACTGGTGTGCGGCTGCGCGATGTACCCCTCGTCCTCCAGGGCCGCCATGTCGTTGCGCACGGTCGCCGGGGAGACGCCGAGGTTGTGCCGCTCGGTGAGCGCCTTCGAGCCCACCGGCTCCTCGGTGCCCACGTAGTCCTGGACGATGGCGCGCAGCACCTGAAGCCTGCGTTCACTCAGCATCCGCGCGCACCTCCAGCATGTCGTCCCTCGCCCCTTCGGGTGGTGTGCCTGGCACTCTGCGTGTCCGAGTGCCAGCGTTCCCCGGCCCAGTGTACGGCCGTGGGGTACTCACTGGGCAAGGTCGGTCCTGTCGTACCCGCCCGTACCGCTAGCGTCGCGGTATGACGGTGACTTGGGAAGACCTGGGGTGGGAGCGGCTGGCCCCCGGTGTGGGGCGGTGCCGGCTGCCCGGCTGGGACTGCACCGTGGGCCTGGTCCTCGGCGAGGGCACGGCGCTGGTGGTGGACGCCGGATCGAGCCTGACCGAGGGGGCGCGGCTGCGGGCGCGGGCGCAGGAACTGGCCGGCGACCGTGTGACCCATCTCGCGCTGACCCATCCCCATTTCGACCACGTCTTCGGCGCGGCCGCGTTCGCCGGGGCCGAGGTGTACGCGGCGGTGGGCACGGACGCGGTGTTCGCGTACGAACGCGAGGAGCTGCGCCGCGACGCGATCGGGCACGGCCTGCCGGCGGCGCAGGCGGAGGAGGCGGCGAAGACGCTGACCCCGCCCCGCCATCTGGTCTCCGGGGAGTGGACGCTGGATCTCGGCGGCGGCCGCCAGGCGCTGCTGGCCAACGTGGGCCCGGGCCACACGGCGCACGACCTGGCGGTGCTGGTCCCCGGCTCCCCCGAGGTGGTCTTCTGCGGCGACCTCGTCGAGGAGTCGGGTGAGCCGCAGGCGGGCCCGGACGCGGTCCCGTCCCGCTGGCCGGACGCACTCGACCGGCTGCTCGCGCTGGGCGGCGAGGACGCCGTGTACGTGCCCGGTCACGGAGCGGTGGTCGACGCGGCCTTCGTACGACGTCAACGCGCCGAGCTGGCGGCGCGTTTCGGCGTGTCGTGAGCGGGGGTCCGCGGGTTCTCCTATCGTCATCCGAATGCGCCAGTACTCCGCCGACCTGACCCCGCCGTGGAAGAAGCCGAAGCCCGTGCCGGAGGTTCCGGCCGAGCCGGGGCTGGTGGTGGAGGAGCCGGGTACCGGGTTCTGCGGGGCGGTGATCCGCTGCGAGGCGGGCACGGTGACGCTGGAGGACCGCTTCGGCAGGCACCGGGTGTTCCCGATGGACCCGCGCGGCTTCCTGCTGGAGGGCAGGGTGGTCACCCTGGTGCGGCCCTCCTCGGGTCCGGTACGGCCCACGCGTACGGCGTCCGGTTCGGTGGCCGTTCCCGGCGCACGCGCGCGCGTGGCCCGCGCCGGCCGCATCTACGTGGAGGGCCGGCACGACGCCGAGCTGGTCGAGAAGGTGTGGGGCGACGACCTGCGCATCGAGGGCGTGGTCGTGGAGTACCTGGCGGGCGTGGACGACCTGCCGTCGATCGTGGCGGAGTTCGGGCCCGGGCCGGACGCGCGGCTGGGGGTGCTGGTCGACCACCTGGTGCCCGGCACGAAGGAGTGGCGCATCGCCGAGTCGGTGACGAGTGAGCACGCGCTCGTCGTCGGCCACCCGTACATCGACATCTGGGAGGCGGTGAAGCCGGCGTCCCTGGGGATCCCCGGCTGGCCCCGGGTGCCGCGCGGGCAGGACTGGAAGACGGGCGTGTGCCGGGCGCTGGGCTGGCCGGAGAACACCGGGGCCGCCTGGCAGGGGATCCTGTCGCGGGTCCGCTCCTACAAGGACCTGGAGCCGGAGCTGCTGGGGCGGGTCGAGGAGCTGATCGACTTCGTCACGGCTCCGGAGTGACCGGGGCGGCGGCGTGACGGCTCCGGGGTGACCCGGCCGACTTCGTCACGGCTCCGGAGTGACCCGGGCGGCGGCGCCCATGCGCTCGCGGTGGCCGGCCCGGTCCGGGGCGCCCAGGTAGGACAACGGCCGCTCCAACGGCCCGAACCGCACCTTGCTGGGCGCCCGGCGTCGCAGCGCCTCGTCGTAGTCCTTGTAGGAGCCAGTGATCTCGACGCGGTAGCGCAGGCGCGGCAGGCCGGGCCGCAGGGGTTCACAGCTGCGGACGAACTCCCACAGCAGCGGGTCGTCGCGGTCGATCTCGCCCTTCGGGCACAGCTCGATCGTGTAGACCCGTGCTCCCTTGGCGCCGCGCGCCCAGTGGATCCCGGCTCCGGCCAGTGAGTCCCAGCGCACCAGGGCGACCTCCTCGCCCCGCATCCACCAGAAACCCTGGGAGTCGAGCGCGGTGACCAGGTCGCGCCCCTTCCATCTGTGCCGCAGGACCCAGATCAGGAGGGCCCCGGGGAGCAGCAGGATCAGTCCCGGCCACCGGCCCCCCTGGAGGACGAGGTCGAGGCCGAGCGCACCCATGAGGAGGGACACCACGAAAGCGGGCAACGCGGGCTTCAGGCGCCGCCGTCCGTACCGCAGGACGGTCGCGTCCGGATCCGGCCGTCTCTCAGAGATCATGGCCGGGAACTGTAGCCGGGCCGCCGATCAGTCGACCAGGTCCCTGACCACCGCGTCCGCCAGCAGCCGCCCGCGCAGGCTGAGGACGCCCCGGCCCCGCGCGTACGGACCTTCCTGCAGCAGCCCGTCCGCCAGCGCCCGCCGGGAGGCCGCGAGCCCTTCGTCCTTCAGCAGGGACAGCGGTACGCCCTCCCGCAGCCGCAGTTCCAGGAGGATCCGTTCCACCCGCCGGTCCTCGTCGGACAGCAGCTCCCGGCCCGCGCCCGGTGAGCGGCCGGAGGCGAGGGCCGCCGCGTACGCGCCCGGATGCTTGACGTTCCACCAGCGCACCCCGCCCACGTGGCTGTGTGCCCCGGGGCCGGCGCCCCACCAGTCCGCGCCCCGCCAGTACAGCTCGTTGTGCAGGCAGCGCCCGGACTCGGAGGTGGCCCAGTTGGAGACCTCGTACCAGTCGAAGCCCGCGGCCGACAGCGTCTCCTCGGCGATCAGGTAGCGGTCGGCGTGCACGTCGTCGTCCGTCATCGGGACCTCGCCGCGACGGATCCGGCGGGCGAGCTGGGTGCCCTCCTCGACGATCAGGGCGTACGCGCTGACGTGGTCCGGGCCCGCACCGATCGCCGCGTCCAGGGACGCCCGCCAGTCGTCGTCGGACTCGCCGGGCGTGCCGTAGATCAGGTCGAGGTTGACGTGCTCGAAGCCGGCCGCCCTGGCCTCGGCCACGCAGGCCTCGGGACGGCCCGGGGTGTGCGTGCGGTCCAGGATCCTCAGCACGTGCTGCTTCGCGCTCTGCATGCCGAAGGAGACGCGGTTGAAGCCGCCCTCCCGGAGGGTGGCCAGGTACGCGGGGTCGACCGACTCCGGGTTCGCCTCCGTCGTGATCTCCGCGTCCGGCGCCAGACCGAACTCGTCGCGGATCGCGCCCAGCATCCGTGCCAGGTCGCCCGCGGCCAGCAGCGTCGGGGTCCCGCCGCCGACGAAGACCGTACGGATCTCCCGCGGGTCGTCGCCGAGCACCTTGCGGGCCAGCCGGATCTCGTCGATCAGGGTGTCCGCGTAGTTGTCCCGGGACGCCAGCACTCCTCCCGTGCCGCGCAGCTCGGTCGCGGTGTACGTGTTGAAGTCGCAGTAGCCGCAGCGGGTCGCGCAGTAGGGGACGTGCAGGTAGAACCCGAGGGGTCGGTCGACGGCCCCGGCGAGCGCGCCGGCGGGCAGCGCGCCGTCGTCGGGGACGGGATCGCCGTCGGGAAGTGCGGAAGGCATGTCTCCCATTGTCCCGTACTCGTCGTCCCGCACTCGTCCGTCCCGCACTCGCCGCCCGCGACGACGGTCACTCGGCCTGGAGCACCAGCAACGCCAGGTCGTCCTCGGGGAGACCGCCGCCGAAGTCGTGCACCAGGTGGCGGATCCTTTCCGCGATCAGTTCGGCGCTCAGGCCCGCACAGCCGGACAGGGCGCGGGCGAGCCCGTCGCCGTCGTCGAACTGGCGCGAGCCGGAGCGGCGCTCGGTCACCCCGTCGGTGACGCACAGCAGGCTGTCGCCGGGCCGCAGCTCGATGGTCTCACTGGTGTAGGTCTCGTCCTCGACCACGCCGAGCAGGGTCTGCGGGCGGGCCGCCGTACGCACCTGGCCGTCGGGGCCGAGGACCAGCGGCAGCGGGTGCCCGGCGGAGGCCAGGGTGCAGCGGACACCGCCGTCGTGCGGGGTCAGCTCGCCGTAGAGGAGGGAGAGGAAGCGGGTCTGCGGGCCGTCACCGGCGACCACCGGCCGGCCGCCGGCGGCGACCAGCGCGCGGGCCGCCGCGTCGGCGGCCTCGGTGGCGTCGTCCAGGAGGAGCTGGTTGAGCCGGTCGAGGACGTCGGCGACCCGGTAGCCCTCGCGCGCCAGCAGGCGCAGCCAGGGGCGGGCGAGCCCGATCACGACCGCGGCCTCGGGGCCCTTGCCCTGCACGTCGCCGATCGCGAAGCACCAGCGGCCGTCGCCCGCCGGGAACAGGTCGTAGAAGTCGCCGCTCGGGCCGCCCTTGTCGCAGGGTTCGTAGACGAGCGCGCTGCTCATGCCGGGGATCTCCGCGACCGCGCCGGGCAGCAGGCCGCGCTGCAGGACGGCGCTGATGGTGGCCTGCCGGGCGTACTGGCGGGCCGCGCCGATGGCGAGGGCCACCCGGCGGCCGAGGTCCTCGACCAGACCGGTGACCTCGTCGGGAAAGCCGAGCAGCCCGCAGCGCCCGATCACCAGCGTGCCCAGCGGGCGTCCGCCCGCGATCAGCCGGTACGCCAGCGCCGTGCCGCGGGCGCCCTGCGGGCCGAGCGCGTCACCGGGCCAGGGGTACGGCTCGGGGCCGGACCTCCCCCACTCCCGGCTTCGCTCGAACGGGGGGACGTCCATCCCGTCCCGCGGGCAGGGCGGTTCCTTCTCCAGGGCGCGGGACAGCTCCTCGACGCGGTTCTCGCTGGTGTGCCAGACGCGGGCGGGAGCACTGCCGTCGCCGCCACGTATCGTCGCCTCGTCCTCCAGCCACACCGCGCACCAGTCGGCGAGCCGGGGCACGAGCAGCTGGCCGGTGAGGGCCGTGACCAGGTTCTCGTCCAGCTGACCTGCGAGCAGGTCGGAGGCCTCGGCGAGGAAGGACAGCGCGCCCCGGCCGAGCCAGTCCCGGCCGTCCCCGGGGCGCCGCGGCTGCGGGGCGAGGGCCTCGGCGGCCTCGAGGGTGTGCTCCGGGGCGGGCCCCTCCGGGTGCTCCTTCCCGCCGGCGGGCAGCCGCGCCCACACGGTCTTGGCGCCGGTGCGGTAGGTGACGCCCCAGGACTCGGCGAGCGTGGCGACCAGACGCAGGCCGCGCCCGTGCTCGAGCATGTCGTACGGCGCCTCGGCGCCAGCGGGGTCGCGCGGGGCGCGCGTCGGGTGGTGGTCGCACACCTCGACGACGAACGCGCCCTCCTGCTCCAGGCGCCAGTCGACCTCCACCTCGGTGCCCGCGTGCACGACGGCATTGGTCACGAGTTCGCTGACGACGGCCATGGCGTCGTCGGCCAGCCGGCCGAACCCCTCGGGCCCGGTGAGCCCCTGCTCGGCCCACTCGGCGAACGCGGCGCGCAGCAGGGCACGGGCGGAGCCCGGCGCGAGGGGACCGCAGGGCAGGGCGGCCCGGCCCCGGGCGCGCGGGCCCGCGCCGTGGGACGCGGGCGCGTCACAGGCCCGGGAGCCCGTCTCCCGCTGCGTCGGTATGGCCGCCATGTCCATGCGGCCAGGGTGACAGAAAGAACTCACGCCTAAGCGTTGAGTTACCGAAGTGGACAGCCACCCGTGAGAACTGTGCTAGGGGTTTGCTCGAACACGGTCGGAAAGCGGCCCCGGAAGGGCAATTCCTTCCGGGGCTCCCTCCGGGGCCGGGCGGTTGCCTCACGCCTCCCGCGTACCGGCGTACATGTCGTCGATCAGGTGCTTGTACTCCCGCTCGACCACCGGCCGCTTCAGCTTCAGGCTCGGCGTGATCTCGCCGTGCTCCACGTCGAGGTCGCGCGGCAGCAGCCGGAACTTCTTGATGGTCTGCCAGCGCTGCAGGCCCTCGTTGAGCTGCTTGACATAGCCGTCGACCATCTCGACGGTCTGCGGGGCGGCGACGACCTCGGCGTAGGACTTGCCGTCCAGGCCGTTTTCCTTGGCCCACTGCAGGATCGTGATCTCGTCGAGGGCGATGAGGGCGGTGCAGTAGTTCCGGTCGGCGCCGTGCACCAGGATGTTGGAGACGTAGGGGCACACGGCCTTGAACTGGCCCTCGACCTCGGCGGGGGCGACGTACTTGCCGCCGGAGGTCTTGATGAGGTCCTTCTTGCGGTCGGTGATGCGCAGGTAGCCGTCGGGCGACAGCTCGCCGATGTCGCCGGTGTGGAACCAGCCGTCGGACTCCAGCACCTCGGCGGTCTTCTCCGGCTGCTGGTGGTAGCCGTCCATGATGCCGGGGCCGCGCAGCAGGATCTCGCCGTCGTCTGCGATGCGCACCTCGCAGCCGGGCAGCGGCTTGCCGACGGTGCCGGTGCGGTAGGCCTCGCCGGGGTTGACGAAGGAGGCCGCGGAGGTCTCGGTGAGGCCGTAGCCCTCCAGGATGTGGATGCCGGCGCCGGCGAAGAAGTAGCCGATCTCGGGGGAGAGCGCGGAGGCGCCGGAGACACAGGCGCGCAGCCGGCCGCCGAAGGCTTCACGGAGCTTGGAGTAGACGAGGGCGTCGGCCACCTTGTGCTTGGCGCCGAGGCCGAACGGCACGGCGTGGGCGCCGGTGCGGCGGAAGTTGTCCTGCGAGACCTTGGCGTACTCGCGGGCGACTTCGGCGGCCCACTGGAAGATCTTGTACTTGGCCGCGCCGCCATCGCGGGCCTTGGCCGCGACGCCGTTGTAGACCTTCTCGAAGATGCGCGGCACGGCCGCCATGTACGTCGGCTGCACCACCGGAAGGTTTTCGATGATCTTGTCGACGCGGCCGTCGACGGCGGTGACGTGGCCGACCTCGATCTGACCCGAGGTGAGCACCTTGCCGAAGACGTGGGCGAGCGGCAGCCACAGGTACTGCACGTCATCGCCGCTGACCAGGCCGGTCGCGGCGATGGCCTTGGCCATGTACGCCCAGTTGTCGTGCGGCAGGCGCACGCCCTTGGGGCGGCCGGTGGTGCCGGAGGTGTAGATCAGGGTGGCGAGCTGGTCCCTGGTGATCGCGCCGACCCGCTCCTTGATCAGCTCGGGGTGCTTCTCCAGGTAGGCGGCGCCGCGCTGCTCCAGGTCGGTGAGGGTGGTCACCCAGTCGCTCGTCTCGACACCGGCCGGGTCGACGACGACGACCTTGGTCAGTGCGGGCAGTTCGGCGCGCTTCTCCAGCGCCTTGGCGACCTGGGCCGCGTCCTCGGCGATCAGCACCCGGCTCTCGGAGTCGGAGAGGATGAACGCCGACTCGTCGGCGTTGGTCTGCGGGTAGACGGTCGTGGTGGCGCCGCCCGCGCACATGATGCCGAGGTCGGCGATGATCCACTCCACGCGGGTGGAGGAGGCGAGCGCCACCCGCTGCTCCGGCTGGAGGCCCAGCTCGATGAGGCCGGCCGCGATCGCGTGCACCCGCTGCGACGCCTCACCCCAGCTCAGCGACTTCCAGTCGTCGGGGCCCTGGCCCGAGGCCGGCGGCACCGGGTATCGGTAGGCCTCGGCGTCCGGTGTGGCCGCGACGCGCTCCAGGAAGAGGGCCGCCACGGACGGCGGACGGTTCTCGATCAGGGTCTGTGTGTCGCTCACGACATCCTCCGGGGGCCCGCGACTGCGCGGCTGACTCGGTGCGGCTGGGTTAACTCACGGTGGGGTTCGCGCTTGTTGTTTAACTCGCGAGTAACTATCGAGCAGGGATCAGAGTAAGGCGCGACCGGCCGCTGCGTAAGGGGCATCGGCCTGTCACTTTCCACTCAGAGCGACGCTACGCACGCGTAGGGGCCCGCCGCACTTTCGCACGACGAGCCCCCACATGCCCGGTTTACGGACGTAACCCGTTGTTACCTCTGGTTACTTCTTGCCCTTGGCCGACCCCGCGCTGTCATCACTGGAGAGAACCGCGATGAAGGCCTCCTGCGGAACCTCCACGGAACCCACCATCTTCATCCGCTTCTTGCCTTCCTTCTGCTTCTCCAGCAGCTTCCGCTTACGGGAGATGTCACCGCCGTAGCACTTGGCGAGGACGTCCTTGCGGATGGCCCGGATGGTCTCGCGGGCGATCACCCGGGAGCCGATGGCGGCCTGGATGGGCACCTCGAACGCCTGCCGCGGGATCAGCTCGCGCAGCTTGGCGACGAGCCGCACCCCGTACGCGTACGCGGCGTCCTTGTGGGTGATCGCCGAGAAGGCGTCCACCTTGTCGCCGTGCAGCAGGATGTCGACCTTGACCAGGCTGGAGGTCTGCTCGCCGGTGGGCTCGTAGTCCAGGGACGCGTAGCCGCGCGTCTTGGACTTCAGCTGGTCGAAGAAGTCGAAGACGATCTCCGCGAGCGGGAGGGTGTAGCGGATCTCGACCCGGTCCTCGGAGAGGTAGTCCATGCCGAGCAGGGTGCCGCGCCGGGTCTGGCACAGCTCCATGATCGAACCGATGAACTCGGTGGGCGCCAGGATGGTGGCGCGCACGACCGGCTCGTACACCTCGGCGATCTTCCCCTCGGGGAACTCGCTCGGGTTGGTGACGACGTGCTCCCTGGCGTCCTCCATGACCACGCGGTAGACCACGTTGGGCGCGGTGGCGATCAGGTCGAGGCCGAACTCGCGCTCGAGCCGCTCCCGGATCACGTCCAGGTGCAGCAGGCCGAGGAAGCCGACCCGGAAACCGAAGCCGAGGGCGGCGGAGGTCTCCGGCTCGTAGACCAGCGCGGCGTCGTTGAGCTGCAGCTTGTCCAGGGCCTCGCGCAGCTCGGGGTAGTCGGAGCCGTCGAGCGGATAAAGACCCGAGAAGACCATGGGCTTCGGGTCCTTGTAGCCGCCGAGCGCCTCCGTGGCGCCCTTGGCCTGGCTGGTGACGGTGTCACCGACCTTGGACTGCCGGACGTCCTTCACGCCGGTGATGAGGTAGCCCACCTCGCCGACGCCGAGGCCGTCGGCCGGGAGCATCTCGGGCGAGTTGACGCCGATCTCCAGCAGCTCGTGGGTGGCGCCGGTCGACATCATCCTGATGCGCTCACGCTTGTTGAGCTGGCCGTCGATGACACGGACGTACGTCACGACACCGCGGTAGGAGTCGTAGACCGAGTCGAAGATCATCGCGCGGGCGGGGGCGTCGGCGACCCCGACCGGCGCCGGGATCTCCTTGACGACCTTGTCCAGCAGCGCGTCGACCCCGAGACCCGTCTTCGCGGAGACCTTGAGCACGTCCGCCGGGTCGCAGCCGACCAGATTCGCCAGCTCCTCGGCGAACTTCTCCGGCTGCGCGGCCGGCAGGTCGATCTTGTTCAGTACGGGGATGATCGTGAGGTCGTTCTCCATCGCCAGGTACAGGTTGGCGAGGGTCTGCGCCTCGATGCCCTGAGCGGCGTCGACGAGGAGGACGGTCCCCTCGCAGGCGGCCAGCGACCGCGAGACCTCATACGTGAAGTCGACGTGCCCCGGGGTGTCGATCATGTTGAGGATGTGGGTCGTGCCCTGGTCGGGGCCCTCGGTCGGGGCCCAGGGCAGACGCACCGCCTGGGACTTGATCGTGATGCCGCGCTCGCGCTCGATGTCCATCCGGTCGAGGTACTGAGCACGCATCTGCCGCTGCTCGACCACACCGGTCAGCTGGAGCATCCGGTCGGCGAGTGTGGACTTGCCGTGGTCGATGTGCGCGATGATGCAGAAATTGCGGATCAGAGCCGGGGCGGTACGGCTCGGCTCGGGCACATGGTTAGGGGTCGCGGGCACGCAGGGTCCTGTCTCTTGAGGCGCCTTATGCCTCGGGTCGGATCGATACGTAGTCTCCATGGTCCCACGCGGAGGGACCGGGGACCGTTTTGGGCCGCTCGCAGGGCCACTGGTACTGTAGATGGCTGTGCCTCATGCCCTCTCAGCGCGAGGCGCGACAGAAAATTTTTGGATCACCGGTACGGGACCCGAGCGGCCCGCACCAGAACCTGAAAAGGCTCCTTCGTGGCGAACATCAAGTCCCAGATCAAGCGGATCAAGACCAACGAGAAGGCTCGGCTGCGCAACAAGGCCGTCAAGTCCTCCCTGAAGACCGCGATCCGCAAGGCCCGTGAGGCCGCTGCCGCGGGTGACGTCGAGAAGGCCACCGAGCTGCAGCGCGCTGCCGCGCGTGCGCTCGACAAGGCCGTCTCGAAGGGCGTCATCCACAAGAACCAGGCCGCCAACAAGAAGTCGGCGCTTGCTTCCAAGGTCGTGACCCTCAAGGGCTGAAACCTCCTTCTGATCTGACCGCCGGAAGGACTCAGAGCGGGCCCTCTCTCATCCGCTCCCGACCGGCACCCCCGGATCCGTGCGCGGCCTGCGTTCGCCACGCGGGCGCGGATCCAGCAGCTTGATCCGCAGGCCCCGGCGCCCTCCCTTCCCCAGGGCGGACGACGGGGCCTTCGGCATGGCCGCCCCCGGTCCGTGCGTCACGGCCGCGAGCGCTTCACGACCAGAAGCGGTCGTCCTTGTCGATGTCCGGTACGCACTGGTCGATGTCGGTGATCTTGTCCCCGACGATCCGGAAGACCAGGCACCCGTCCTCGTGGTAGCGCCTGCCCTCGCGCTCCGCAGTGATGTGGTGCAGGGCAACGGCGTGCCCCCGGCCGTCGACGAACACACTGCGCAGGTCGGCACGGAAGCTGCCACCGGTCTCCTGGAAGATCCGCTCGTACCTGCCGATGACCGCGTCCTGTCCCTTGAAGTCACCCGACGTCGGGTGGCTGCCGGGCACGTGATGCGTCACGTCCGCCGTCATCAGCCCGCGCAGGGCGGCCATGTCGACGCGGAGAAAGGCGTCGTACGCCTTGCGGACGAGGGTCGCATGCGGGTGTTCAGCCATGGCGATCGCCACCTTTCCACGCGTCGGCGATGTTCGGCTGACAGATCCGATTCTCCTCGCCGACGGGTGCGGGGCGACTGGATCACCGCTCCCGCCTGGCGGCTCAGCCCCGCCCTCTGGACCGCGCGGCCCTGGCGATGGTCACGACCGCCTTCTCCAGGGCGTACTCGGGGTCGTCGCCGCCGCCCTTCACCCCGGCGTCGGCCTCGGCGACCGCCCGCAGCGCCACGGCCACCCCGTCCGGCGTCCAGCCCCGCATCTGCTGGCGCACCCGGTCGATCTTCCACGGCGGCATCCCCAGCTCACGGGCCAGGTCGGCGGGCCGGCCGCCGCGCGCCGACGACAGCTTCCCGATCGCCCGCACGCCCTGGGCCAGCGCGCTGGTGATCATCACTGGCGCCACCCCGGTGGCCAGCGACCAGCGCAGCGCCTCCAGCGCCTCCGCCGTGCGGCCCTCCACCGCCCGGTCGGCGACCGTGAAGCTGGACGCCTCGGCCCGCCCGGTGTAGTACCGGCCGACGACGGCCTCGTCGATCGTCCCCTCGACGTCGGCGACGAGCTGCGCCGCCGCCGAGGCCAGCTCGCGCAGGTCACTGCCGATCGCGTCGACCAGAGCCTGGCACGCCTCGGGCGTGGCCGACCGCCCGAACCCCCGGAACTCCCCTCTCACGAACGCAAGCCGGTCCGCCGGCTTGGTCATCTTCGGACAGGCCACCTCCCGCGCCCCCGCCTTGCGCGCGGCGTCCAGCAGCCCCTTGCCCTTCGCGCCGCCCGCATGCAGCAGCACGAGGGTGATCTCCTCCGCGGGCGACCCGAGGTACGCCTTCACGTCCTTGATCGTGTCGGCCGAGAGATCCTGCGCGTTGCGTACGACCACGACCTTGCGCTCGGCGAAGAGCGAGGGGCTCGTCAGCTCGGCGAGCGTGCCGGGCTGCAACTGGTCCGGAGTCAGGTCCCGTACGTCCGTGTCGGCGTCGGCGGCCCTGGCGGCGGCCACCACCTCCCGCACGGCACGGTCGAGCAGGAGGTCCTCCTGGCCCACGGCAAGGGTCACCGGGGCGAGAGGGTCGTCATTCGCAGTCTTCCTGGCCATCGCCTAAAGCATCCCATGAGGCACTGACAGCGAACCGGTCCCGCACCCTGACCGGTCTCCGACCGCACCCGGAGTCCGCCTCCGGGTCACGGCTCCTCGCGCCAGCCGTCCCACTCCCCCGCGAACGCGTCCAGCTCGGCGGGGTCCAGGCTCGCCGCCTCGTCGTGCAGGACCAGCAGCCACTGGGCGTCCTCCGCGTCGTCCTCCCCGGCCAGGGCGTCCCGTACGAGCCGGGGCTCCTCGTCGACGCCGAAGCGCGCCCCGAGCGCCTCGGCCGCCTCCTCGGCGGCATCGCGGTCGGGCAGCACCAGCACGTGTCTCACTTCGCTCACGGCCCCATTCTCCGGCACCCGGTGGAGTCCGAACCGCCAGGTCGGACTCCGGGAACACAGGCTGGGGCAGGGGCTGGGCGCGGGCCGCCGCCCGGTGCGCACACACCGCCGGCGGCCGGCCCCTCAGCCGTTCCGGTTCCGGTCGCGCACGGTCGGCACAGCGGACAGCCCGATCCCGAACCGCTCCCGGTACACCGACAGCACCTCCTCGTCCGTGCCCAGTTCCCGTGTCTCCTTCCGCCCGTCGGGGGCCGTCGTCGTCAGCGCCCGGCCGCTGAGAGTGATCCGCCCTCCTTCCTCCGTCACCCGCGAACACACCAGGGAGCGGGTGAAGTGCGACTGCGGCGAGGTGCTGTGCCACCAGGCGCCGGCCGCGAAGTCCCCGAGCAGGCGCGGCCGCGTCTCCAGCCGGTACTGCGGCTTGCCGTCCCGTACGACGTCCAGGTCCGCGCTCCCGGCCGTGCCGTCCCCGCCCCCGAGCGCTCCGGCGGGGTCCGGACCGGCCTCCACCACCCGGAACACCCCGCCGGGGTCCGTCTGCTCCCCGCGTTCCGCGAACGCCAGCGGCCAGTGGCTGTGCGCCCCGAACCCGACGTCGGCGAGCCAGTCACCCCCGTCCGCCGTCCGCACCCGCAGCGCGAGATGGTCGTACGGGATGCCGAGCCGGCCCTCGTCCCCGTGCACCCGCCCGGCGAGCAGGCGCACCTCGTAGCCGAGGGCGGCGAGCAACGCCCCGAACGCGCCGTTGAGTTCGTAGCAGAAGCCGCCCCGCCGTCCCTCGACCACCTTGTCCAGCAGCCGCTTCTCCTCCAGCACGATCTCCTCGCCGAGGTGGATCGACAGGTTCTCGAAGGGGACGGTCCGCAGATGACGCAGGTGCAGCTCGCGCAGGGCCTCGGCGGTGGGGCGCTGCGGCCGAGTGGCTCCGAGGCGGCGGAGATAGGCGTCTGCCTGTGCTGGGTTCATGCGCCCAGTCTGGGCGCACATCCGCGTCTCAGTCTCTCGTCACCCGCACCTCCCGGTTCGTCCCGCCGCCCCCGCCGACCGCGAGCGCCCCGTCCCGGTCCGTGCGCAGCACCATCGCTCCACCCGCTCGCAGCGCGGCCACGGTCGCCGGTGCCGGATGGCCGTAGGGGTTGCCGGCGCCGCAGGAGATGAGCGCCACCCGCGGGGCCGCCAGCCGTATCAGGTCCGGATCCTGGTAGGCGGAACCGTGGTGAGCCACCTTCAGTACGTCCACTCCCGCCACCTCGGCCGCGGCCGGGGAGTGCAGCAGGGCCTGCTGAGACGGGGGTTCGAGGTCCCCGAGCAGCAGCAGCCGCAGTCCGCCGGTGCGGACCAGCAGGGCGACACTGGCGTCGTTCGGTCCGTCCGGCTCCGGCAGCGGGACCTGCCCCGGGGCCGGTGCCCCGGCGGCGGGTGGCCACAGCACCCGCCAGGCCAGCGGCCCGGCGCGCCGCTCCTCCCCGGCCACGGCCCGGGTGATCGGGATGTGCCGTTCGGCAGCCTCCTTTCTCACGAACTCGGCCTGGTCCGCCGGTTCGTCGAAGTCCGTGGTCTCGATGGCGGCCACCGAGCGGCCTCGCAGGACGCCGGGCAGCCCCGCGACGTGGTCGGCGTGGAAGTGGGTCAGGACGACCAGGGGGATGCGGGTGATGCCCAGCTCCCGCAGACAGCGGTCGACCGGCGCGGGATCGGGTCCGGCGTCCACGACCACCCCGGCTCCCTCACCGGCCGCCAGCACGGTCGCGTCGCCCTGCCCGACGTCGCACATCGCGTACCGCCAGCCCGGCGGCGGCCAGCCCGTGACCACCCGGGTCAACGGCGCCGGCCGCACCATCACCAGCAGAAGCAGCACGCCGGCCACCGCGCACCACCAGGGGTGACGCAGCAGCCGCCGTCCGGCCAGGACGACGCCCCCGGTGACCGCCGCGAGTAGCAGCGCCCCGCACCAGCTCCCCGGCCAGTCCACTCCCCCGCCGGGCAGCGCGGCCCCGGTCCGGGCGACGCCAGCGATCCATCCGGCGGGCCAACCTGCGCACCAGGCGAGCACCTTGGCCACCGGCATCGCCACCGGCGCCGTGGCGAGCGCCGCGAACCCCAGCACCGTGGCCGGAGCGACCGCCACCTCCGCCAGCAGGTTGCAGGGCACCGCCACCAGGCTCACCCGCGCCGACAGCACCGCCACGACCGGCGCGCACACGGCCTGCGCCGCCGCGGCCGCGGCCAGCGCCTCGGCGAGCCTCGCGGGCACCCGGCGCCGCCGCAGGGACTCGCTCCAGCCCGGCGCCAGGAGGAGCAGCGCACCGGTGGCCAGCACAGAGAGCAGGAAGCCGTAACTGCGGGCCAGCCAGGGGTCGTACAGCACCAGCAGGAGTACGGCCGTGGCCAGCGCCGGCACGAGGGATCTGCGGCGCCCGGTCGCCAGGGCGAGCAGGGCGACCGTGCCGCAGGCCGCGGCCCGCAGCACGCTGGGGTCGGGCCGGCACACGATCACGAAGCCGAGCGTGAGGGCGCCCGCCAGCAACGCGGTGGCGCGCAGCGAGAGCCCCAGGCGCGGGGCGAGTCCGCGGCGCTCGGCGCGCTGGGCCAGGCCGGGCGGTCCGATGAGCAGGGCGAGCAGGATCGTGAGATTGCTGCCCGAGACGGCGAGCGTGTGCGCCAGGTCGGTCTCCTTGAACGCGTCGTCCAGTTCGGGCGTGATCCGCGAGGTGTCGCCGACGACCAGCCCGGGAAGCAGGGCCCGGGCGTCCGCGGGCAGATCCTCGGTCGCCTGCCGCAGCCCGGCCCTGAGCCGGCCCGCCAGCCGTTGCGGCCCGCTCGGCCCCGCGACGACCTCCGGCACGGGCTCGCTCCGCACCCGCAGCACGGCCGCGGTACGGTCGCCGCCGGACAGGGCGGGCGCCAGCCGGGCGTCGACCCGCAGCCGGGTGGACGGCAGCAGCCCGAGCCAGACCGCACGCGCGCCGTGCGTGGCCGACGTGGTGGGCGCGTCGCCGGCAGGGGGCGCCCGTGGCGCCGGAACGTGTCCGTCGACAACCATCAGCACGGGAGTTCGCGTCCTCACATCCGCGCCGCCCCTCTCCTCGACACGGCGCACCTCCGCCCTGGCCAGGACCGCCACGGGCGCCGCGTGATCGCCCCGCACCCGCGGCCGGCTCAGCCACGGATCGCCGCTCAGCTCGACCTCGGCGGTCACGTTCGCGAACCGTCGCGCCAGCTCCGGTACCGGACCGCGCCGCACATCCGCCCCGTGCAATCCGGCGGAGGCCGCGGACGCGGCCACGCAGAGGAGCACGGCGGCGACCGGGGCCCGGGCCCATGCGAACCGGGCGGGCGAGCGGGCCGGCCTCTTCCACCGCCGGGCCGCCAGCAGGACCGCTCCGCCGATCAGGCAGGCGACCGCGATGCCGGTGCTCCAGCCCGGTGGAGCGTCGAGGACCAGGGCAGCCGTCGCCCAGGCGGCGAGTGCGGGAGGAACCAGGCGCAGATCGGTCGGGGCCGGCGGCCGGTCGCCGGAGGAGCCGCTCATGGCCGCACCATGGACCGCAGGTCGGCGAAGCGGCGGGCGCCGATGCCGTTGACCTGGCGCAGCTCCTCCACCGACCGGAAGCCGCCGTGCCGGGTTCGGTAGTCGATGATGTGCTGGGCCAACACGGGGCCGACCCCCGGCAGAGTGTCGAGCTGATCGGCCGTTGCCGTGTTGAGGGAGACCGGGGCCACGGGACCCTCGCCCGCCGGTCCGGGACCCGCGCCGTTGCCGGGCCCGGCCGGTACCGGCGCCGCCGGTGCGGAGGCGCCGACCAGGACCTGCTCGCCGTCCACCAGGAAGCGGGCCCGGTTGAGGCCGTCGGTGCGCACGCCCGGCCGCACCCCGCCCGCGGCCCGCAGCGCGTCGGCCACCCGCGAGCCGGCCGGCAGCCGGCGGACGCCGGGCCTGCGGACCTTGCCGCCGACGTCCACGACGATCTCCCCGCCCGGCGTGGGGGAGGCGCTCACGGCACGACCGGACTTCGCCTCCTCGTCCTTCCCGGTGAACGGCGCTTCGGCCCGCACCACTTGAGGAGCCCTCACGGTCTGCGTCCGGCCGGTCCAGAAGTGCTGGACCGCGAACACGGCTGCTGCCACGAGCACCACGGCGAGCGCGACCACTCCCCGCCGCTCCACCCCGCACCGCACCTGTACCCAGACGGGCAACCGCTCCCGCAGAGCGAGTCCGGCCCGTTCCCACAGGCTCGGCACGAGGGGTTCCACCGTCTCCGAACGGCCCTCGGGACCGACCTGTTGCACCTCGGGAGCCCGCACGGATCCGGGCTCGGCGGACGGTGTGCGTGCCGCGCCCGGTCCGTGCGGCGCCGTGACAGCCGTACTCCGCCTCGGTGTCAGCCCCTTGACGTCGGCCGCGCTCCGCCTCGGCGCCGGTCCCATGGCCGTTGCCGTGCTCAGGCCGGGCGCCGCACCCGTCACCGTCGTCGTGCTCGCGGGCGGCTGCCCGTTCGGTGGGGCGTTGCCCGACTCCCTCCATTCCACGGCCCGTTCACCGAAGAGAAGTTCCGCACGCCGGCGCAGTTCCTCCGCCGGTGCGGGCACGCGGTGGCGGGCGCGGCGGCGGCCGGTGGGGCGGCGGATACGGCCGTCGGAGGCGGGACCGCGACCCGGTCCGCTGGTCGGGGTGGCTGTGCGTGAACGTGATCGAAGTGCCATGCGACGAGGATGGGGCATCTCGCCAATTCGCGATGATCTTGGTCAATTCCCGGGGATACCCGCACAGTTGTGGAAAACTCCGCCACTCGGACGAGTGACGGCGGGCCCGGGAAGCGGAGTGTCAGCGTGGTGAGACGACCACGCCCAGCAGCCCGGGCCCGGTGTGTGCGCCGATCACCGCTCCGACCTCGCTGACATGCAGGTCGGCAAGTCCGGATACCCGCTCCCGCAGCCGGTCGGCGAGCGCGGAGGCCCGGTCGGGAGCGGCGAGGTGGTGGACGGCGATGTCGACCTGGGCACTGCCCGCCCGGTCGGCGACGATCTCCTCGAGGCGGGCGATCGCCCTGGACGCCGTACGGACCTTTTCGAGGAGCTCGATGCGCCCACCGTCCAGCTGGAGCAGCGGCTTGACGGCCAGCGCGGATCCGAGCAGGGCCTGCGCGGCGCCGATCCGGCCGCCGCGGCGCAGATAGTCGAGCGTGTCGACGTAGAAGTAGGCGGAGGTGCCCGCGGCCCGCTTCTCGGCGGCCGTCACCGCCTCGTCCACCGTGCCGCCCGCCTCCGCCGCCTCGGCCGCGGCGAGCGCGCAGAAGCCCAGGGCCATCGCGACCATCCCGGTGTCCACCACCCGTACGGGCACCGGTGCCTCACGCGCCGCCAGGACCGCCGCGTCGTGGGTGCCGGACAGCTCGGCGGACAGGTGCAGGGAGACGATGCCGCTCGCCCCGGACTCGGCGACCCGGCGATAGGTCTCCGCGAACACCTGGGGGCTGGGGCGGGAGGTGGTGACCGGGCGCCGCTTCTGCAGTGCCTGGGCGAGGGAACGGGTCGAGATCTCGGTGCCCTCTTCGAGTGCCCGGTCGCCGAGGACCACGGTCAGGGGCACCGCTGTGATGCCGTGGCGCTCCATCGTCCGCGGCGGCAGGTAGGCCGTTGAATCGGTGACGATCGCGACATGGCGGGACATGAGCTGGAGGTTACCTGCCGTAGTGCGGGCACGGCAGCCCGGCCCCTGTCCGCCGGACCGGGAGCGGCCCGGTCATGTGGTGCTTTCGGGCCGCGGCTTCTTCTGCCAGGGGTAGGCAGGGCGCTGCGTCGGCGGGTTGATCGCGGGGGCCGGCCGCTCCTCGGCGGTGCGGGACACAGGTGTCTCCGGCCAGGTCTGCTGCTGCGCAGCCGACCCCTCGGCGGCGGCCGGGGCGGTGGGCCACGGCGGGGGCGCCGGTGTGGGTTCCGCCTTCGTCCAGTGCCGAAGGGCGCCTGCCTCGACGTCGATCTGGGCGCTCAACGCGTCCAGGTCGTCGTCGGAGAAGCGGCAGGCCCGGTCGCGGGCGGCCCAGCGCAGGGAGTCGGCGGACTGGGTGATGCGCTCGGTGCGGCGGCGCAGCTCGGGCAGCCGCGCGGCGAGCGTGGCCCGGTCGGGCTCGGACTCCAGGCGCTTGAGGTCGGCGTCCAGCTCGAGCCCGTGCGCGCTGAGGCGCTCGAAGAGGCCGAGGGACTCCTTCAGCGACTCGTCCTCGGACACGCCCGCGTGCAGCGCGTCCTGGGTGGCGCGCATCGAGGTGCGCAGTGTGAGCCGCAGCTGGGCGATCTCACCGGCCGGCCCGGGCTGGGCGAAGGACCTGGCGCGCAGGGTGTGGTCCTCGACCGTGCGCCTGGCCTGCGCGATCGTGCGGTCCACACCGCGCCTGGCGACGCCGACCGCCTTGACCGTGGCGTACGCGCCGAGGCCGATGAAGACCAGGAAGAGCAGGGCGAACACGGTGATCACTGTTTCCATGACGCTCCTCCTCCGGCGGGTGCGGTGCGAGCCGCCGCGCTCTCCACGGTAAACGCTTTGGGCAGGCCCGGAGTTCCAGAAAAACCCCGAACCTGCCCGTAGGGGACTACCCCGACACCGGATGCACCCGGCGTACTGTCACGCGGTCACACGGGATCCGTCACGCCGGAACGATGTTCACCAGCTTCGGCGCCCGCACGATCACCTTGCGGATGCCGGCACCGCCCAGCGCCCGGACGACCGCCTCGTCGGCCAGCGCCACCTTCTCCAGCTCCTCCTCGGAGATGGCCGGCGGCACCTCCAGTCGGGCCTTGACCTTGCCCTTGATCTGGACGACGCAGGTCACGGACTCGTCCACCACGTACTGCGGGTCGGCGACCGGGAAGTCCTGGTGGACGACCGAGTCGGTGTGGCCCAGCTTGCGCCACAGCTCCTCGGCGACGTGCGGGGCCAGCGGGGCGACCATCAGGACCAGCGGCTCGGCGACCGGACGCGGCACCGCGCCACCCGCCTTGGTCAGGTGGTTGTTCAGCTCGGTGACCTTGGCGATGGCGGTGTTGAAGCGCAGGCCCTCCAGGTCCTGGCGCACGCCGTCGATCGCCTTGTGCAGGGCACGCAGCGTCTCCTCGTCGGGCTCGGCGTCGGTGACGGTGACCTCGCCGGTGTTCTCGTCGACGACGTTGCGCCACAGCCGCTGCAGCAGCCGGAACTGGCCGACCACCGCGCGCGTGTCCCAGGGACGGGAGACGTCCAGCGGGCCCATGGCCATCTCGTACAGGCGCAGGGTGTCGGCGCCGTACTCGGCGGCGATCTCGTCCGGCGTCACCGCGTTCTTCAGGGACTTGCCCATCTTGCCCAGCAGGCGGCTGACCTTCTCGCCCTGGTAGTAGTACTCGCCGTCCAGCTCCTCGACCTCGGCGGCGGGCACCGCGATGCCACGGCTGTCGCGGTAGACGTAGGCCTGGATCATGCCCTGGTTGAACAGCTTGTGGAACGGCTCGGCGGAGGAGACGTGCCCCAGGTCGTACAGGACCTTGGACCAGAAACGCGCGTACAGCAGGTGCAGCACGGCGTGCTCGGCGCCGCCGACGTACAGGTCGACGCCACCGTGCGGCAGACCCTCGCGCGGGCCCATCCAGTACTGCTCGATCTCCGGGTCGACCAGCTTGCGCTCGTTGTGCGGGTCCAGGTAGCGGAACTCGTACCAGCAGGAACCGGCCCAGTTGGGCATGGTGTTGGTCTCGCGCCGGTACTTCTTCGGCCCGTCTCCCAGGTCCAGGGTGACGTCGACCCACTCCTCGTTGCGCGACAGCGGCGTCTCGGGCTGGGTGTCCGCGTCGTCCGGGTCGAAGGTGCGCGGCGAGTAGTCCTCGACCTCCGGCAGCTCCAGCGGCAGCATCGACTCGGGCAGCGCGTGGGCGACACCTTCCTCGTCGTAGACGATCGGGAAGGGCTCACCCCAGTAGCGCTGGCGGCTGAACAGCCAGTCGCGCAGGCGGAAGTTGACGGTGCCCTCGCCGATGCCCTTGTCCGCCAGCCATTCGGTGATGCGGGCCTTGGCCTCGGCTACGCCCAGGCCGTCCAGGGAGATCTCGTCGTTGGAGGAGTTGATGATCTTCGCGTCGTACGACCCGAAGGCGTTCTCCCACGTCGAGGTGTCCGTGCCGCGGCCGTCGGTCGGCTCGACGATGCAGTGGATCGGCAGCTCGAAGGCGCGCGCGAACTCGAAGTCGCGCTGGTCGCCCGCCGGGACGGCCATGATCGCGCCGGTGCCGTAGCCCATCAGGACGTAGTCGGCGATGAAGACCGGGACCTGCTCGCCGTTGACCGGGTTGGTTGCGTACGCGCCGATGAAGACGCCGGTCTTGTCCTTGGCCTCGGCCTGCCGCTCCACGTCCGACTTGGAGGCGGCCTGCGCACGGTAGGCGGCGACGGCCTCGGCCGGGGTCGCGTGGCCGCCGGTCCACACCCCGTGCGTGCCCTCGGGCCATGCTTCGGGGGTGAACTTCTCGACCAGCGGGTGCTCGGGCGCCAGCACCATGTAGGTGGCGCCGAACAGGGTGTCCGGGCGGGTGGTGAAGACCGTGATGCGCTCGCCGTCGATCGGGAAGTCGACGCGGGCGCCCTCGCTGCGGCCGATCCAGTTGCGCTGCTGCAGCTTGATGGCCTCCGGCCAGTCCAGCTCCTCCAGGTCCTCCAGCAGCCGGTCGGCGTAGGCGGTGATGCGCATGTTCCACTGGCGCAGCTTGGCCTTGAAGACCGGGTAGTTGCCGCGCTCGGACCGGCCGTCGGCGGTGACCTCCTCGTTGGCCAGCACGGTGCCCAGACCCGGGCACCAGTTGACCGGCGCGTCGGAGGCGTAGGCCAGGCGGTACTCGCCCAGGACCTCGGCGCGCTCGGTCTCGCTCAGCTCGCTCCACGCGCGCGTGGTGCCCGGAATCGCGCGCTCACCGGATGCGAACCCGTCGATCAGCTCGGAGATCGGGCGGGCCTTCTGCGCCTCCTCGTCGTACCAGGAGTCGAAGATCTGCAGGAAGATCCACTGGGTCCACTTGTAGTAGTCCGGGTCGATCGTGGCGAACGACCGGCGCTTGTCGTGGCCCAGGCCCAGCCGGCGCAGCTGGGCCTTCATGTTCTCGATGTTGGCCTCGGTGGACACGCGCGGGTGGGTGCCCGTCTGCACGGCGTACTGCTCGGCCGGCAGGCCGAAGGCGTCGAAGCCCAGGGTGTGCAGGACGTTGTGGCCGGTCATGCGCTGGAACCGGGCGTAGACGTCGGTGGCGATGTAACCCAGGGGGTGGCCGACGTGCAGGCCCGCACCCGAGGGGTACGGGAACATGTCCATGATGAACTTCTTGGGCTTCGCGGCCAGCGCGGCGTCGCCGGCCAGGTCACCCTTGGGGTTGGGGGCCGCATACGTGCCGTCGGCGTCCCAGAAGTCCTGCCAGCGTGCCTCGATCTCGGCGGCCAGAGACGCCGTGTAGCGGTGCGGCGCGGCCTCCGCCGACGCCGCAGCGGTGGCAGCGGGGTTCGTCTCGCTCATGATCCTCAAAGCTCCATCGATCGTCTCTGCCTGCGGAAATGAAAAAACCCCTCGCACAGGAGGGGACGCCGCGCCGATGCCGACCACACGGTTCGACCGGTGGTCGGTACTGATCAGCGCGGCCCGCTAAGCAGAAGGCGTACGGCACGCATGGCGATAGGGTACCGCAGGCCTTGAGCAAGCCGCGACGCGCTTCCGTATGCCTTGTGGACATGCCACGAACCCGACCAGAACTGAACGAAGGTCAAGGATTACTTCGCGTAACAGCCACTAAGGGACATCGACTCAGTCGCATTGTCCTTTGATAACAACGCAATAACTCAAACCTCGTACTGATCGGTATGGCGCCACTTAGAGTTCGGCAGCGGGACCGCTTTCCCGAAACTGCTCGGAGTTGCCCCCATGAACCCTCGTCGTAGTAACAGCTCACTCCCCACACCGGGCCGGTCGGCCTATGGGGTGGCGACGGCTGTCGTCCTGCTGCTCATACCCGTGGTGGTGGTGTACGGAGGCGGCTGGCTCCAGGACTTCCTCAACTTCGGTGCGGGCGTCCTGTCGCTCGTCAGCCTCACCAGCTCGGTGATCTGGGGCCTGGTCACCCAGGACCGGCTCATCCTCAACACCCGTCAGCGGATCATCGCCCAGGGCATCCACCGGGTGCTCTCCGTGGCCTCGATCGCCTTCCTGCTGGTGCACATCACGATCAAGCTGGCGCTGGGCCACACCGTCCTGATCGCCGCGCTGATCCCCTTCAGCCTCGGCGTCTCGGGCAGCGCGGGACTGATCGGCCTCGGCTCGCTGGCCGCACTGCTCATGATCTTCGTGGGGGTCACCGGCGCGCTGCGCAACCAGTTCGCCTCCCCGGCGCCGGTGGCGGCGCGCTGGCGTGCCATGCACATGCTGGCCTACCCGGCCCTGTGCGCGGCACTGATCCACGGTCTGTTCGCGGGGCGTGCGGCGAAACCGTTCTTCATGGTGTCGTACGAGCTCTGCCTGGCCGGGATCATGGCGGCGCTCGCGCTGCGGGCCGCGCCGCGCCCGTTCAAGCGCAAGGTCGCCGACCGGATCGTCGCGCTCATCGGCACGGAGGAGCGACAGGGCCTGGAGGACCTGGACGCGAGCCGGGCCAGGCGGGCGGAGACCCCGTCCACACTGCCGGGCTTCGAGAGCCGGCGCTCCGCCGAGCCGTCGTTCCCGGACCCGACGGCGCCGCCCGCGTACGCCGCCCCCGAGCCCGCCTCCGGTTTCGCGGCCGCCTACCGCGCGGTGTCCACTCCGGGCCGCCCCCAGCAGCCGTTCACGGCCGGTCGGACCACGCGCATGGACCTGCCGCTGGACCTGCAGGCCACGGAGGCGATGCCGCGCGTGGACGGCCCCTCCAGCACGTCGGGCAGCTGGCCGATCCCGTCCCCGCCGCCGGTCGGCGAGGCACCGCCGTCGGCGTACGACCCGCTCCAGGACACCGGATACAACATGCCGCCCTATGGCAATCCGGGCACCTCCGGGTACGGCGGGAGTGAGATGTACGACACCGGTGAGACGAACACCCGGTACGGCACGTACAACTCGAACGAAACGTTCAACAGCGGTCCCGCCACTGAAGCAACCCCCGGCACCTCGTTCGACACGCCGGGTTCGGGCGAACCTTGGAACACGCCTTCCGGAGGCTATAGGTGAACGAGGCCCTGCCCGACGTACCCGAAGTCCGCGTAGTCGGCCTTCCGCAGCTCACGTCGGGCTTCGACCTTGTGGAGCGGCTCGATCTGCCCATGCATCTGAAGGTGCACGGGCCGCTCGATCCCCTGGGCGGCGAACAGCTCGCCCAGCTCGCCGAGCGCATCAACCTGAAGGGCCGCGGCGGCGCGGGCTTCCCCTTCCACAAGAAGCTGCGCTCGGTCGCCGAGTCGGCGATCAAGCGGGGCGTACGGCCGGTCGTCGTCGTCAACGGCAGTGAGGACGAACCGGCCTGCCGCAAGGACACGGTGCTGATCAACCGTGCCCCGCACCTCATATTGGACGGCGCGCTGCTGTGCGCCGAGGCCCTCGGTGCCCGCACGCTCGTGATCGGGGTCACCCGGGAGTCCACCCAGCGCTCCATGGAGGCCGCGCTCGCCGAACGCGGCCTGAGCAACAGCCGTAGATCGGCACTGCGCGCGTGGGTGCAGCGCAACCCCGTGCGCATGGTCACCGGCGCCGCCGCGTCACTGGTCCGCTCGGTGGACGGCGGCCCGGCGATCCCGCCCGGCCGCAAGATCAGCGCCTCGCAGAGCGGTGTGGGCGGGGCGCCGACGCTGCTGTCGAACGCGGAGACGTTCGCGCAGCTGGCGATCGCCGCCCGGATCGGTCCCGAGCGCTACGGCAACACCGGTCTGTACGACGAGCCGGGCACCGTCATGCTGACGGTCTCCGGCGCGGTCGCCCGCCCGATGGTGATCGAGGTCCCCACGGGCGTGCCGCTGCGCTACGTCCTGCAGCTGGCCGGTGCCCCGCCGGTGCCGCAGGGTGTGCTGACCGGCGGCTACCACGGCAAGTGGATCGACGCGGCCACCGTGAACGAGGCGATCGTCTCCCGCAACTCCCTCGACGCGGTGGGCGGTTCGCTGGGCGCGGGCGCGATCCTGCCGATCAGCCAGGACACCTGCCCGCTGGGCGAGTCGCTGCGGGTGGCCCAGTGGCTGGCCGAGGAGAGCGCCGGCCAGTGCGGCCCCTGCTACCTCGGACTGCCCGCCGCCGCGCGCGGCATGGAGGACATCCTCAACGGCGGCGGACCGGCCGCCCTGGAGGCGCTGAAGCAGGTCGCGAAGAACGTGAAGCGGCGCGGGGCGTGTTCGCACCCCGACGGCTCCGCGATGTTCCTGGAGTCGACCATCAAGGCGTTCACCGACGACCTGGCCGCACACGTCCTCGGAAACGGCTGCGGACGGCCCGTGGAGGGCGTCCTGCCGCTCTTCGAGGGAGGCAGGGCCCCGGCGGGCATCCCGGGCGGTGGAGAAGCCGAGGAGACCGGCGCCAGCCGCCAGAAGATCTACGTCGACTGGACGCTGTGCCGGGGCCACGGGCTGTGCGCCGACATCCTCCCGGAGGTCTTCGAACTGGGCGCGGACGGCTTCCCGACCGTGGCGCAGGCACAGGTGCCGCGCTACGCGGAGGCGAAGGCCCTGCGCGCGGTGCGCCGCTGTCCGGCACTGGCGCTGCGCCTCGAGGAGGACACGCGCGGGCAGGCGCCGTCGCGCAACCTGCCCGTCCTCTCCCAGGGCCGCGGCCGCCGCGCTCTCGGACGCTGAGCGAACGGACGGCGGGTCACCCGGCTGAAGGTGACCCGCCGTCGTGTCGTGCGCTCCGGAAGGTGTCCTGGAACACGCCGAAGGCGGACCATCCGTTCGGATGGTCCGCCTTCGATTTCTGTGGAGCTAAGGAGAATTGAACTCCTGACCTCCTGCATGCCATGCAGGCGCTCTACCAACTGAGCTATAGCCCCTTGTTGTGTTCCGCCCGGTTTCCCCGGCGGCGACGCCAACATTACACGGTCCCCGGGGGGCAGTACCAAATCGATTTCCGCTCTGCTCCCGTACGGGGGCTAATGTCTGCTTTCGTGACCCTGAACGCCTTCTCCGAAGCCGGGCGCCGGGTGCCGCTGGCCGTGGGTGCCTGCCTGGCGTCGTTCGCGGCGTTCTGGCTGGCCCAGCGGGCCGCGCACGTGTCGATGATCGACCTGATGGTGTACCGGGCCGAGGGGGCCACCGTCCGCGCGGGAGGCGACCTGTACACGCTGCGGGCGACCGCCGCGCACCTGCCCACCACGTACCCGCCGTTCGCGGCCCTGCTGTTCACCGCGCTGACCCTGCCGGACACCGTGACCCTGCGGGTACTGGCGACGGCCGGGAATCTCGCCCTCCTGGTGGTGTTCGTGCGGCTGTCACTGAAACTCGTCGGCCACGCGCGCGTGGAGACCGTCTGGTGGGTCGCGGCGGCGGCCGTCTGGTGCGAGCCGGTGTGGACGACCCTGCGCTACGGCCAGGTCAACCTGCTGCTCGCCGCCCTGGTGCTGTGGGACCTGTCCCGGCGTACCGCCGGCGGGTACGGCCGCTGGGCCGGGGCGGGGCTCGGGCTCGCCGCCGCGGTGAAACTGACGCCCGGCCTGTTCCCGGTGTTCCTGCTCGCCACGGGTGTCGTGGCCCACCTCGGGGGCGGGGACGGACGGCCCTGGCTGCGGCACGCGCGCGGGGCGGCCACCGCGTTCGCCGTGGCGACGCTGCTCGCGGCGGCCGCCCTGCCGTACGACTCGTGGCGGTACTGGACGGACATCGTGTTCCGCCCGGACCGGGCCGGGCACCCCGAGGGCACGGCCAATCAGGCCCTGCGCGGCGTTCTGGCGCGCCTGCTGCACTTACCCGACCCCGGAGCGCTCTGGGCGGTCTCCGCGGCCCTCGTGGCCGCCCTGGGGCTCACGGTGGCGGTGGCCGCCGAACTGCGCGGGCTGCGGGCCTGGGCGGTGTGCGGCTGCGCGGTCACGGCACTGCTGCTCAGTCCGGTGTCGTGGACGCATCACTGGGTGTGGTGCGTGCCCGTGGTGCTGCTGCTATGGACGCACGGACACCGGGCGGCAGCCGTGGGCACCGGACTGGTCTTCTGCTCGTACGTCCCGTGGTGGGTGCCGCACGGCAGTGGACGGCCCGAACTGCACCAGACGTGCGTCCAGTTCACGCTCTCGGCTCTCTACGCGGGGGCCGGCGCACTGTTCCTCGTGCTGGCCCGGACATCGTTGCCGAAGTCGCGGCCGCGGTCAGGAGCGCGTCAGGCGGTGACGAAGGAGTAGAACCTCTTGAGCGTGCAGTGCTCCTCGAGCAGGCGGCCGTAGATCGGCTCGCCCTCCAGCTCACGGTAGGTCTCGATCGGGTCGCCTTTTATGATCAGCGCCCGCGCGCATTCCTCGCACCAGTACTGGTAGTCGGGATTGATCGGCTCCATGTCACGGACGATCGGCGTACCGCTGCCGCACCAGTCGCACTTTCGCCTGTGTGCACCCATCGATCAGCTCCAGCTGTGGCCGCAGGCCGTGCACACGTAGGAGATTCCGCCGTTGTCCCCGAGAACTTGGGCCACGTGCACGGAACCGCAGGAAGGGCAGCTGAGCCGGGTGGTCGTGTCCCGTATCAACGCTGCACCGAGGAGGTGGCCGCCCTCCTCAAGGATGCTCGCAGGCATCGCTACTCCTCCCGTCGGGCCGCGCCCCCTTCCGGCCGTTTGATTCTGCCACGGCCGGACCAATACGGTCAGCGACGCCTCAGTACCAGTCCGGACACGGCCCCCGCCGCGGCCGTCCCGGCCAGCGCCCACGCGCTCACCGAGAACGCCTCCGCAGAGGTATACGCCCGCAGAACCCCGAGTGACTCAAGCCGGTTCAGGAACAGTGTGCCGAATGCCGCCACGCCGATCAGCTGACCGAGCTGGACGACGGTAGCCAGCAGCCCGCTGGCGTCCGCCGCGTCCTCGGGCCGCACGGTGGCCAGCGCGCCCGTGAACGTCGGACTGAAGGCGAGGGCGAGCCCGACTCCCACACCGGCGTACCCGGCATAGAGCGCCGCTCCCCCGTCGCCGCCTCCGTGGAAGGCGAGACCCACCACGGCCACCGAGACGGCCGTGAGCGCGAACCCGGCCGGGGTGAGCACCCGCTGCCAGGCGGCGGGCCACCTTCGCCAGGTCACGCTGACCGCGCCGAAGACGACCGCGGTCGGCGCGAAGCTCAGGCCGGCCCGCAGGGCGCTGTAACCGAGACCGCCCTGGGCGTGCAGGGTCAGTGCGAAGAGGAAACCGCCGTTGACGGACAGGACGGCCAGGATGCGGAACACGGCCAGCCCCATGCCGGGGTGACGCAGGACACGGGGCGCGATCAGCGGGGCACCGCCGCGTCGGGCGAGCCGGGACTCGTAGCCGCCGAACACGGCGAACAGCAGCACGGCGGCGCCGAGCGACAGCCAGGACCACAGCGGCCAGTCCTCTTCCTGCCCGAGCACCAGCGGCACGGTCAGCAGCGACACGGCCGCGCCGAGCAGGACGAGTCCGGGCAGGTCCAACGAGCGTGCCCGCTCGGACTCCGCGGTGCGGTCCAGCGGCAGGACCCTCCTGCCCAGTACCAGCAGGACCGCGCCCACCGGCACGTTGACCAGGAACACCGGCCGCCAGCCGGCGCCGAGCAGGTCGGCGCTGACCAGCACACCACCGACGGTCTGGCCGGCCCCGGCACCGACGGCGAGGACCGCCGAGTACGCGCCGAGCGCCCGGGCCCGGGCCTCACCGGTGAAGCTGCGCTGGATCAGGCTGAGCACCTGCGGGATCATCAGCGCCGCACCGGCGCCCTGCACCAGCCGGAACACGATCAGCTCGGTGGAGCCCTGCGCCAGGCCGCAGGCGAGCGAGGCGGCCGTGAACACGGCGAGTCCGGCGAGGTGGACCCGGCCGTGGCCGAGCCGGTCACCGAGCCGGGCGCCGGTGATCAGCAGTACGGAGTAGGTGATGGCGTAGCCGGCGATCACCAGCTGCAGGTCGGCGCCCGAGGCGTGGAGATCGGAACCGATGGTGGGAGCAGCGACGTTCACGATGAAGACGTCGAGCGCCGCCATGAACAGGGCGGCGAGCAGGACCCTGAGCAGCAGCCGGGACCGGTTGTCAGTGGCGGGTGCTTCACTGTGCGTGACGGTCAACGCCTCGCGATGGGAGCGGGACGCACTGTCGGCGGCGGGGGCTTCACTGTCAGTGGTGGGTGCTTCACTGATCGCAGGGTTCGGAACGGGCGCGGGACTCGGCCCGGTTCGGGGTGTCGTCGTCATGGCGTCGAGCCTGACGACGCTCCGGTACAGGTGCCGAGTGCCCGCTGATGCTGGTACTGGCAGTACCTGGCAGCGCCCGTGCCGGGTGCCGACGATGGGAACGGGACGACGGGGGACGGGGGCATACGACGATGGGGACGACGACACAGCGCCGCCGGCCGGAGCTGGCCGCCTTTCTGCGCAGCAGGCGGGCCCGGGTGACACCGGCCGACGTGGGCATGCCGCCGGGGCTGCGGCGGCGCACGCCCGGGCTGCGCCGGGAGGAGGTCGCCCAGCTCTCGGGCGTGGGGGTGACCTGGTACACGTGGCTGGAGCAGGGCAGGCCGATCAACGCCTCTCCGCAGGTGCTGGACGCGGTGGCGCGGACGCTGCGGCTGGACCCGCCCGAGCGCGAGCACCTGTACCGGCTGGCGGAGGTGCCCTTCGACCCGGCCCCGGAGAGCATGGCACGCCGGGTCGGCCCCGAGGTGCAGGGCATCATCGACGCTCTCGACCCGCTGCTCGCGGTGGTCTACAACTCGCGGTACGACGTCCTGGCCACCAACCGGGCCTACCGCGACCTGTTCGTGGTGCCGGAGACCCTCCGGATCGGCGTCCCGAACGTGCTGTGGACGCTGTTCACGGTGCCGGAGGAGACATGCCCGGTGGTGCACCGGGATCGCGAGCTGCCGGTGATGGTGGCGACGCTGCGGTCGGCGTACGGCAGACATGTGGGCGAGCCGGCCTGGGAGGAGTACATACGCGCCCTGTCGGCGGCGAGCCCCTGTTTCGCGCGGCTGTGGGAGAGCGGTGCGGTGACGCCGCCGGGGCCGCGGGTGAAGACGTTCCGCCACCGGGGCGTGGGCGAGATGCGGATGACCTCGCAGTCCCTGTCCGTCGACGGGATGCCCGAGTGCCGGATCGTGGTCTACACCCCGGACGACGAGGACGCGCGCACGAAGGTCGCGCTGCTGAGGGAAAGGAGACAGCGGCTGTGGCCGCCGACGGACGAAAGGAAGCCTATTGAGATCATTCGTTGATGGAACGCAGAAAATCCCGCCCCCTTGAGGGGACGGGATCCTCATCACCGATCTTTGACAACTCAACAGAGTGTCGATCCGTGGAGCTAAGGAGAATTGAACTCCTGACCTCCTGCATGCCATGCAGGCGCTCTACCAACTGAGCTATAGCCCCTGGTGTTCTTCCCGCTCGGCGGGGCGAACAAGAAGAACTTTAGCCTGCGACCTGCCGGAAAGCGAAATCCGGGTCCCCGGGCCGGGAACGCCGGGCCCTCGGGTGGCTCAGTCGTCGTCGCCGAGGACGGGCTCCGGGAGGGTGCCCGCGTTGTGCTCCAGCAGGCGCCAGCCGCGGGCGCCCTCACCGAGCACGGACCAGCAGCAGTTGGAGAGACCGCCGAGGCTCTCCCAGTGCCAGGGTTCCAGGCCGAGGAGACGGCCGATGGTGGTGCGGATCGTGCCGCCGTGGCTGACCACCACGAGGGTGCCGTCCTCGGGCAGCTTCTCGGCGTGCCGCAGCACGACGGGGGCCGCCCGGTCGGCGACCTCGGTCTCCAGTTCGCCGCCGCCGCGGCGGACCGCCTCGCCGCGCTTCCAGGCCGCGTACTCCTCGCCGTGGCGGGCGATGATCTCCTCGTGCGTCAGCCCCTGCCAGACGCCCGCGTAGGTCTCGCGCAGGCCCTCGTCACGGGTGATGTGCAGGCCGGTCAGGCCGGCCAGTTCGGCGGCCGTGTTCGAGGCCCGCTGCAGGTCCGAGGAGATGATCGCGTCGGGGCCCAGGGAGGCGAGCAGCCGGGCCGCGCGGCGGGCCTGGCCGATACCGGTCTCGGTCAGCTCGACGTCCGTGGTGCCCTGGAAGCGGCGCTCCACGTTCCACGAGGTCTGGCCGTGCCGCCACAGGATGATGCGGCGGCCGCGGCCCCTGCGGTCGCTCACCTCGCCGGTGGCGCTCATCACCAGTCCCCGCCCGGCTCTTGGACGGCCTCGGCTTCCTGCAGCTTGGCGTGCTCCTCGGCCTTGCCCCGGGTGGCCTTGGCGTCGGCGGGCAGCTCCAGCTCGGGGCAGTCCTTCCACAGCCGCTCCAGGGCGTAGAAGACCCGCTCCTCGCTGTGCTGGACGTGCACGACGATGTCGATGTAGTCGAGCAGGATCCAGCGGGACTCGCGGTCGCCCTCGCGGCGTACCGGCTTGGCGCCGAGTTCCTTCAGCAGGCGCTCCTCGATCTCGTCGACGATCGCCCTGACCTGGCGGTCGTTCGGCGCCGAGGCCAGCAGGAATGCGTCCGTGATCGACAGGACGTCGCTGACGTCGTAGGCGATGACGTCGTGGGCGAGCTTGTCGGCCGCCGCCTGGGCGGCGGTGTTGATGAGCTCAAGGGAACGATCGGTGGCGGTCACTACACGGCTTTCCGTCAAGGGGTCACTTGACATCAAGGGTCTCACGGACCGCCTGGCGCACCCCATGTGATTACGGCATCACATGGGGTGCCCCCGGCCGCTGTCAGGAGGAGGCGGGCTTGTAGTCGCCGCCGAGGACGACCGAGACGTCGGCGCCGGAGGAGACGGTGCCCTTGGTCACGGAGCCGGCGGGCAGCCCCAGGGTCTTGGCGACCTCGGTGGCGTTGGCCTTGTCGGCGGCATCGGCGTAGAGCACCTTGGACGTGGCCCGGGTGCCGGACGCGGTGCCGCCCTCCAGGAAGGTGAAGCCGCCGTTGAGGAGGATGACGCGGGCCTTATCGGTGTCGTCCTTCACACCGGTGGCGTTCTGGACGGAGACCCGGACCGCGGAGCCGGCGTCGGGACTCTTGGCGGTGCCACCGAGGATGTCCTTCACCACGCTGTCGCTGGTGCTGGCGCTCAGCGTGCCGTCGGACTGCACGGGAAGCAGGGCCGTCTTGTAGTCGCCGCCCTTGGCGAGGTCGGCGAGCCTGGCGAGGAAGGCGCCGAGGTCCTTGTCCGTCAGCGGCGGGTCGAGGATCTGCGCGAGGGTCTGCACGGTCGTCGTGGCGGCCGTCGGATCGGAGGAGACCTTGCGCAGCACCCCCTGCATGACCTGCCCGAACCGCTCCAGCTGGGCGTTCTGGGCCTCGCCGGCGGCGCGGTAGGTGGCGTAGGCGACGGCCATCCTGCCGCTGAGGGTCTGGGCCTTGCCCTGGTGGACCAGGGGCGAGGCGCCCTTCTTCTTGGCGTCCGGGTCGGGTACGTCGGCGTTGGTGTCGACCTCGATGTTGCCGACCAGGTCGACGAGGTTCTGCAGGTAGGGGGTGTCCAGGCGCCAGCTGCCCTGGATGTCGGTGCCCAGGACGGTGTCGAGCTGGTCGCGGGTGCCGGAGGCCCCGTCGTCGTCGACCGACTTGGCGAGGGTCGTGGTGGAGCCGTCGTCGCCGGTCAGCGCGAGGGCGTTGGGCAGCAGGACGGTGGTGCCCTGCTTGGTGGTGGTGTTGTCGACCAGCAGCGCCGTGGAGGTGCCGCCCTTGCCGGTGTTGTGCAGGTGGACGACGATCACATCGCGTTTCTGGGCGCTCACCGGAGTCGCCGTGCCCGCCTTGGAGCCGGACGAGGACAGGCCGGGCAGCTTCCCTGCGTACCAGAGGTAGCCGACGCCGCCGACGGCGACCAGCGCGAGGACGACGACGAGGGCGGTGATCCGGCTGCGGGCGCGGCGGCGGGCCTCCTCGCGGCGCTCGGTGCGGTTCTCGGTGAACTTCAGCCAGTCGATGACGTCCTCGGAGTCACCCTCCGGGTCCTCCACGAACGCGAACTGCCCGGTGTGGTAGTCCCGTTCCCCGGGATCCCGCTCGTCGGGCTCCTCCGGCGCCGGTGTCCGCTCGGCCGGACCGGACTGCTGCGGGATGTACGCGGTCTGTTCCGCACCCCGGGGCTGCTGCTGCCCACCGGTGGCGGCCTGCCCGTAGGGGTCGTACGGGGCGGCGGCACGGTGGGTGCCGGTGCCGTACGGGTCGTACGGGGCCTGGGAGCCGTAGGGGTCGTAGGCGGGTGCGGCGGGCGGCTGTTGACCGGTGTCGTAGGCGTCGTAGGACGGTGCCTGCTGCTGCCGCCCGCCCGTGGCGTACGGGTCGTAGCCGTAGCCCTGCTGGGCGTACGGGTCGTAGGGCTGCTGCGGGGCCTGCTGTGCCGGGATCTGCCGGTACACGGGCTGCCCGTGCTCGTCGTAGCCGACGAGTTCGTACGGGGCGGCGCCGTAGCCGGCGTCACCCGTGTCGTATCGGTCGTTCACCGGTGCCCCTCTCGGCTCACTCGCCGCGGTACAGCTCGCGCTTGTCGATGTAGCGCACGACTCCGTCCGGCACCATGTACCAGATGGGGTCGCCCTTGGCGACTCTCGCCCGGCAGTCCGTGGAGGAGATGGCCAGCGCCGGCACCTCGACCAGCGAGACGCCGCCCTCCGGCAGGCCGGGGTTGGTCAGATGGTGCCCGGGCCGGGTGACGCCGATGAAGTGCGCGAGCGAGAACAGCTCCTCGGAGTCGCGCCAGGTCAGCAGCTGGGCGAGGGCGTCGGCGCCGGTGATGAAGAAGAGGTCGGTGTCGGGGTTGAGGGCCCGCAGGTCGCGCAGCGTGTCCACGGTGTAGGTGGGGCCGCCGCGGTCGATGTCGATGCGGCTGACGGAGAACTGCGGGTTCTCGGCGGTCGCGATGACCGTCATCAGGTAGCGGTCCTCGGCCGGGGAGACCTTGCGGTGGGACTTCTGCCACGGCTGGCCGGTGGGCACGAACACCACCTCGTCCAGCTGGAACTGGGCCGCGACCTCGCTGGCCGCCACGAGGTGCCCGTGGTGGATCGGGTCGAACGTTCCGCCCATGACGCCGAGACGGCGCTTGCCCGGACGGGCGGGGCCGTGGCCCGGCCCGTACGCCGGGGTCTTCACCGTGCCGGCCGCCGCGTCGGCGTCGTTGACGGCGCCGTCGGCCGCGTGTGCGGCCGCTGCGTTCGCCGGACCGGTAGGCATGTCCTGCTGTCCCATGCGTGCAGACCCTACCGGCCCGGCCTGAGGGCCCCGGCCGGGGACGGGGTCCAGGCTCAGCGGTCGCGGTTGAAGCGGGTGGTGATCCACAGCAGGAGCAGCAGGATGATCAGGGCGCCGCCGCCGGTGACGGCCGGGTTCAGGCTGTTGTGGTGGCCGCCGCGCTCCTCGCCCTCGGCGGCGAGGGTGACCAACTGGGCAGCGGTGCTGTGGAAGCTCATCTTCGGCAGACCAATCGCGTGTGGGCGGGATAAGGACGTCGCCTCATCGTAAGCGGGCGGCCCGGCGGCGATCACGCCGACTCCGCCGTTGGGACGGGCGGTCGGCGCCGGTGGACCGTCGACGGGGAACTTTCGGCGCCCGTCAGTCGTCCTTCCGCTTGTAGCCGCGCAGCAGGAGCCACGCGGTCAGTACGCACCCGAGGATCATCACGATCAGGACGACCCGGAGCAGATTCCCCGCCCCGTGCTGCTGGACGGCGCTCGTGGCGGCCTCGGTCAGCCAGGCGGCTGGGGGGTGGTGCTCCATGGCTCGGACTCCTTCGGCTGTACTGCCCGTCCACGGTATCTCCGCCTAGGCTGGCCCCTGCCTCGGGGGCACAGTGGGCACTCACACGCACATGGGGGAAGACATGTCCGACGACGGCCGCGAGCAGACGGGGCACGAGCGCGTGCCGAGCAGGCAGCGCAGGCGCTTCCCGGGGATCTCCTCGCGTGCTTACGAGCACCCGGCCGACCGGTCGGCTCTGGTGGCGCTGCGCAAGCTGAGCGGTTTCGACACGGTGTTCAAGGCGCTCAGCGGGCTGCTGCCGGAGCGGAGCCTCAGGCTGCTGTTCCTGTCCGACTCGGTGCGGGTCTCGGAGCGGCAGTTCTCGCATCTGCACGACATGCTGCTGGACGCCTGTTACATCCTGGACCTGGAGAAGGTCCCGCCGATGTACGTGACGCAGGACCCGCAGCCGAATGCGATGTGCATCGGGCTGGACGAGCCGGTCATCGTGGTCACCACGGGGCTGGTCGAACTGCTCGACGAGGAGGAGATGCGGGCGGTCGTCGGGCACGAGGTGGGGCACGCCCTGTCCGGGCACTCGGTGTACCGCACCATTCTGCTGTTCCTGACCACGCTGGCGCTGAAGGTCGCCTGGATCCCGCTGGGCAACCTCGCGATCATGGCGCTCGTGACGGCGCTGCGGGAGTGGTTCCGCAAGTCGGAGCTGTCCGCCGACCGGGCGGGACTGCTGGTGGGGCAGGATCTGCGGGCCTCCATGCGCGGCCTGATGAAGATCGCCGGTGGCAACCATCTGCACGAGATGAACGTGGACGCGTTCCTGGAGCAGGCCGAGGAGTACGAGGCCGGGGGCGACCTGCGCGACTCCGTGCTGAAGATCCTCAACGTGCTGCCGCGTTCGCATCCCTTCGCCACCATCCGGGCGGCCGAGCTGAAGAAGTGGGCCGAGTCCCGCGACTACCAGCGGATCATGGACGGGCACTACGCGCGGCGCAGCGAGGACAAGGACACCTCGGTCAGCGACTCCTTCCGCGAGTCCGCCGCGAGCTACGCCAGCGACGTGAAGAGCTCCAAGGACCCGCTGATGAAGCTGGTCACGGATCTCGCGGGCGGCGCGGGCGACCTGGGCGGCCGGGTCCGCCGGGGTTTCGACGGCTTCAAGAGCCCCGCTCCCCCGAAGGACGGTCCGAGCGGAACAGCGCCGCACGACGGCGACTGACTCCCGGCCCTGCTGTCCTCCTCGGCCCGGGCTGCCGCCCTCACACCTTCGGCTGGGCCTCGGGGGCCAGCGTCCCGCACAGGGCCGTCGCGCTGTCCGTGGCGAAGGGGTTGGTGCCCGCCGGGCCGCCTGTCCGGGCGGTCTGGCCGGCCAGGAGGGGCCGCAGGTAGGAGGTGGTGTCCTCCGCGCAGGACATGGGGCCGGCCTGGGCGTAGGAGGCGACCAGCTGAAGCTCGCCCAGGCGCAGGTCGTCGCGGTCGAAGCGGAAGGTCAGCTCGCGGCGGACGGTGAACAGCGACACGGAGGCGTCGGCGGCGGCGCCGGCCGGGCGCAGGGCGTAGACGAAGATCGTGTGGGCGCCGACCTCAAGGGTGGCCGAGTCGGTCTCGGTGGCCTGCAGGGTGCCCTGGACGCGGATCCTGTCGTCGGCCAGTTCCGCGCGGGACGGGTCGAGCCGGACCAGCCAGCCGGTGGGGGCGTGACGGCCGTCCGCCGCAGGGTGGTCGAAGCTCTGGTCGAACTGGTCGAGCTGGTCGGAGTCGAGGAGGGACCGGGCCGGACGGACCTGCCGGCCGCGGAGCACGTCGGGGTCGAGGGAGGAGCGGACGAGGTAGTTCCTGGCGATGCTCAGGGCGGCCGTCACCTGGCTGTCGGAGAAGTGCGCGGTGCTGCGGGAGGCGGGCAGCGGAATCCCGGTGGCGCCGACCTCGAACTGGGCGGCGGGGCTGTGCGCGTAGAGGTACTCGGCCTCGGCGGCGCCGGGCACCTTGCCCTGGGGCGCGAGCGGGATGACGGTCATCCGCAGGGCCTCGACGGGGCGCCGGGCCTGCGGGGAGCCGTAGGGGTGGCGGACGCCCATGTAGATCGCGGTGCCGAAGGCGACGGCGAGCAGCACGGCGAGGATCAGGACCTGCAAGGTCAGTCCCCGGCGCAGGGGCGGGCGGCGGCGTACGGCGGGCGCGTGGTCGGCCATGCGCTCCTGAGCGGAGTACTCCTGGAGGCGGGCAGCACGGACGAACGACTCGTCGAACACGACGGATCGGTACTCGTCCTCTCCACCTGCGGGGCCGCCCTCGGGTGTCCCCTCCGGTGGGTCTCCAGGCCCGCCCATACTTTCAGAGTAGGTCTCACGGGCCCCGGGTAAACGCCCTGCTACACGACAACTTCTGACAGGTTCTCACCAGAAGTGTGTGCGGCGGTTCAGGGGGATCTCGGGATCGCCGAGACCGCCGGCGGAGAGGAGTCGGCGGAGGCGGAGGGAGGCGAGGCCGCGCCCTGCTCGAGGCCGGTCGAGGCGGGTGACGGCACCCGGTCCCGGGTGCTGGATGAGGCGCCCCGGTAGACCGCGGCGAAGGCCAGCGCGACCATGCCTATGCCCATCACGAGGGCGAGCACCCAGGCGACGGGCCGGTGCCAGCGGACCTGCTTGCCGTAGTGCCCGAAGACACCGCGGTGGTCGCCGAGGACGTAGGCGTCGTCCAGTTCGTCGTCGTCCGGATCATGACCGAAATCGGTGCCCTCGGGGCCGTACCCGTCGTCGTAGCGCTCGCCTCTGGCGTGGGCTCGGCGGGCTTCCGCCTCGGAGGCCTCCGCTCGGGCCTGCGCGGCGGCCAGGAGGCGTTCGACGGCGGTCGGCTCGTGCACCACGGCCGCCCGCACGAAGGCCTCGTCGAAGACCACGGAGGCGAACTCTTCGTCCGACACCCCGTGGTCGTGGTCGTCGTCGGGCTCCCAGCCGTCAGGGAACGGCGTGCCCCCCACGTCCTCCGGCACGGATCCAGAGTAGACCTGGGGGGTCAATTTGGGCAGACGGTATGGAGATTCATCCGTCTGCTGAGACGCCTTTTCGCCAGGGCCGTCAGCGGCGCACGTGGCCGTCGCCGGTGACGATGTACTTCGTGCTGGTCAGCTCCGGAAGGCCCATCGGGCCGCGGGCGTGCAGCTTCTGGGTGGAGATGCCGATCTCGGCGCCGAAGCCGAACTGGCCGCCGTCGGTGAAGCGGGTGGAGGCGTTCACGGCGACGGTGGTGGAGTCGACCAGCTGGGTGAAGCGGCGGGCCGCCTGCTGGGAGGTGGTGACGATCGCCTCGGTATGGCCGGAGGTCCACAGCCGGATGTGCTCGACGGCCCTGTCGAGGGAGTCAACGACGGCGGCGGCGATGTCGTACGAGAGGTACTCGGTCTCCCAGTCCTCGGGGGTGGCCTCGACGACGGTGGCCTTGGAGTCCTTGGCGTGGGCCAGCACGCGCTCGTCGGCGTGCACGGTCACCCCGGCCTCGGCGAGGGCGTCGAGGGCGCGCGGCAGGAACTCGGCGGCGATGTCCTGGTGGACCAGGAGGGTCTCGGCGGCGTTGCACACGCTGACCCGCTGGGCCTTGGAGTTGATCAGGATCTCGATCGCCGTGTCGATGTCGGCCTGGGCGTCGACGTAGACGTGGCAGTTGCCGGTGCCGGTCTCGATGACGGGGACGGTGGACTCGCTGACCACGGTCTGGATCAGGGAGGCGCCGCCGCGCGGGATCAGCACGTCGACGAGTCCCCGGGCGCGCATCAGCTCGCGCACGGACTCGCGGCTCTCACCGGGCACCAGCTGGACCGCGTCGGCGGGCAGCCCGGCACCGCCGACTGCGTCCCGGATCACCCGGACGAGGGCGGCGTTGGACTCGTAGGCGGAGGCCGAGCCGCGCAGCAGGACGACGTTGCCGGACTTCAGGCAGAGAGCGGCGGCGTCGACGGTGACGTTGGGGCGGGCCTCGTAGATGATGCCGACCACGCCGAGGGGGACGCGGACCTGTCGCAGGTCGATGCCGTTGGGGAGGGTGGAGCCGCGGACGACCTCGCCGACCGGGTCGGGCAGCTTCGCGACGTCGCGGACGTCGGAGGCGATGGCGCGGACCCGCTCGGGGGTGAGGGTGAGCCGGTCGACGATGGCCTCGCTGGTGCCGTTCTCCCGGGCCTTGGCCACGTCCTTGGCGTTGGCCTCGACGATCTCGCCGGTCCGGACCTCCAGGGCGTCGGCGATGGCGAGCAGCGCGTCGTCCTTCACAGCGCGCGGGAGCGGCGCGAGGTCGGCGGCGGCGGCCTTGGCCCGGTAGGCGGCCTGGGTGACCGGGGACATGGAGTCGTACGGCGAGAGCGTGGTCATGAGGGAAGGGTAGTGCGCGGCCCCGGGCGGTTCAGCCGTCGTCCCACACCGCGAGACGGGTGAAAAGGGGCGAGCCGGACGCGCGCGGTGGGGGTCAGAAGGGGTGGACACCGACGGGTGTGGCGGGCGCCGGCCCGTACCCCTCGGCGATCCGCTGGTGGTAGGTCTCCCGGTCGATGACCTCGAGGCCGACGATCTCCCAGGCGGGCAGCCCCGCGCTCTGGCGGTGCTCGCCCCACAGGCGCAGGGCAACGGCGGCCGCGTCGTGCAGGTCGCGGGCCTCCTCCCAGTAACGGATCTCCGCGTGGTCGCTCGCGTATCTGCTGGTCAGCAGGAAGGGGTGGTCGTGGGCGAGCTGTTCCAGGGCGCGTCGCAGGTCGGCCAGCGGAACCTTCTGTCCGGAGACGCTGAGGGTGACGTGCCACAGGCGGGGCAGGTCCTTGGGTTCCTCGTAGTCCTGGTAGGTGTCCCCGGCCGCGACGCTCGTCAGAGCACCGCGGGACGCCGCCCCAGGGCGCACTCGTCTCACGGCGGCCTCCTTCTCGCAATGCCCCTCGACGGAACCTGTCCCTTCAACTGCCTATGAGACAAAGTTGAGCAGGCTGCGGGCCTCCGCGTGGCGGTTTTACGGAACGTCCCCCACCGGGGGCGGTCCTTACGCCCCGCTTTACTGGTGGTTTTACGAGTGTTACGAGTGCAGCAGCACCAGGTCGTCCCTGTGTACGACCTCGCGTTCGTACGCCGGGCCGAGCTCGCGCGCCAGCTCCCGGGTCGAACGCCCGATCAGCTGGGGGATCTCCTTGGCGTCGAAGTTGACGAGCCCGCGGGCCACCGCACGTCCGCCGGCGTCCCGCAGTTCGACGGGGTCGCCGGCGCTGAACTCGCCCTCCACGGCGGCGATTCCGGCGGGCAGCAGCGACTTGCGCCGCTCGACGACCGCGCGGACGGCGCCGTCGTCCAGCGTGAGGGAGCCCTGCGGTGTGGAGGCGTGCTGGAGCCACAGCAGCCGGTCGGCCGAGCGCTTGCCCGCGGGGTGGAAGAAGGTGCCGGTGTCGCCGCCGGCCAGCGCGTCCGCCGCGTGCACGGCGCTGGTCAGCACCACCGGGATGCCCGCGGCGGCCGCGATCCGGGCGGCCTCGACCTTGGTGACCATGCCGCCGGTGCCGACGCCGGCCTTGCCCACGCTGCCGATCTCGACCTCGGCGAGGTCCTCGGGGCCGCGCACCTCCGCTATCCGCGAGGTGCCCGGCTTGCTGGGGTCGCCGTCGTAGACACCGTCGACGTCGGAGAGGAGCACCAGCAGGTCGGCGTGGACGAGGTGGGCGACGAGGGCGGCGAGGCGGTCGTTGTCGCCGAAGCGGATCTCGTCGGTGGCGACGGTGTCGTTCTCGTTGACGACCGGGAGGGCGCCCATGGCCAGCAGCTTGTCAAGGGTGCGGGAGGCGTTGCGGTGGTGGGCGCGGCGACTCATGTCGTCGCTGGTGAGCAGAACCTGGCCGACGCGGACGCCGTAGCGGGCGAAGGAGGCGGTGTAACGGGCGACGAGCAGGCCCTGTCCGACGCTGGCGGCGGCCTGCTGGCGGGCCAGATCCTTCGGGCGGCGGCGCAGGCCCAGGGGCGCGAGGCCGGCGGCGATGGCTCCGGAGGAGACGAGGACGACCTCTTTCTCGCCGCCGCTGCGGCTCTTGGCGAGGACGTCGACCAGCGCGTCCACGCGGTCGGCGTCCAGGCCGCCGGCGGCAGTGGTCAGCGACGAGGAGCCCACTTTGACGACGATCCTGCGGGCCTCGCCCACCGCCTGCCTAGCCCTTGCCACCTTGCCTGCTGTCCCCTCGCCCGGTTCCGGCTCCCTGTGCGGCAATCTACGCGAAGGGGGCCGCGCGGTGCGCACCGGTCCAGCCTCCGGACAGGTGCTGTAACCGTTTGCTCACGGTTCGCGTACGGCAAAAAGGTTGTGTTGGTTGCTTATAGAAATTAAAGCGAACTCAAACATAAGTTGAAGATTGTGTCTCCTACTGTTCGCCCTGTGAAGCGCATCCTGCTCAGATCCGGCAAGAGCCCCTACGACGTCTACACCTTGGAGGAGGCTCTCCACCAGGACGTCATGGCCACCAACGCGGGCAACCTGATCTTTCAGGACGCTTCGCACAAGATCCTCGAGGTGCCGGGCACCGAGGTCTTCTCGAACGGCGGACGGACCGAGGTGGCCGCGGCCGCGCGCATCAACGAGGAGTACGACGCCTTCGTCGTACCGCTCGCCAACGCCTTCCGGCCCTCCTTCGAGACCGCGCTGAAGCGCCTGACCCGGCTCATCACGCGGCTCAGGATCCCGGTCGTGGTGCTCGGTGTCGGCGCACAGACCGGGGTGGGCTACGACCCGGCGCGACTGCGGCAGATCGAGCCGACGGTGCGCGAGTTCTGCTCGGCGGTGCTGGAGCGCAGCTCCTCGATCGGGGTGCGCGGCGAGTTCACCGAGCAGTACCTGCGGGACATGGGATTCCGGGACGTGGAGGTGATCGGCTGCCCGTCACTGTTCATGTACGGCGCCGAACTCGACGTCCGCAAGCGGGTGCCCGAGCTGACCGCCGAGTCACGGATCGCGATCAACGGCTCGCACAGCGCGGTGAGGAAGCAGGGCCTCGGCCGTATCATCACCCGCACTCACGACCGGTACCCCAACCTGCGCTTCGTGGGCCAGAACCTCAGCGACGCGCGGCAGTTGCACTGGCGGGACCTCAGCGACCCGAACGCCCAGGTGACGGCGATGCCGACCCACCCGGACCACCCGATGTACCGGGAGGACAAGGCGCGGGTGTACGTCGACCCGGTCACCTGGATCGACGACCTGCGCCCTTTCGACTTCTCCTTCGGCTCCCGCATCCACGGCAACATCGCGGCGCTGCTCGCGGGGACGCCCGCGACCGTGCTCTGCGGGGACTCGCGGACGCTGGAGCTGTGCCGGTACTTCGAGATCCCGCACCAGCGGCTGGACAAGGTCGTCAAGGACCCGGAGGCGGCCGACCCGGCGCGGCTGTACGAGCAGGCCGACCTGGGTGGGCTGGTCGGGAACCACCGGGAGCGCTTCGACCGGTTCGTCGGGTTCCTGGACAAGAACGGGCTGCAGAACACCTTCACGCACGGCGACAGCGGCGCGGCCTTCGAGGAGAAGCTGCGGTCGCTGTCGTTCCCGCCGGGCGTGCGCCCCTGGAACGACGCCGACCTCGCCTCGCTCAGCAGCCGGTTCGGCTGGCTGCACACCCGGGTCAGCGAACTGGCCCAGGACAACGACCAGTTGAGGCGGGAGCTGGTGCGGGCGCGCAAGGCCAAGAACGCGGTGCCCGCGCCCGCCGCCTCGGTCTACCGGCGTGCCCGTCGGGTGGTGGGCCGGGCGCTGCACTCGGGCAAGCAGTGACTCCGGGCCCGGCACGGCCCTTTCAGGCCGCCGCTGCGCCGACCCCGCCGCTCGGCAGCATCCGCCGGATCTTCCTGAGCGCCCGGCGCAGGAAGGAGTTGGCGGCGGCCTCCCGGTAGCCGTCGAAGGCCCGGGCCTCGCGGGGTTCGGCGAGGTAGACGTGGTCGGGGACGCCGGCCGCCTTCGACCGGAAGTGCGGGTAGACGAGGTAGAGGCGGGTCCCGCGCTTCTCCAGGACGGCGGCGGCCTGCTTCTTCGCCTTCACGAACTCCACGACGTCCAGCAGCAGGTCGGGCCGCTGCCGGTCCACCAGGTGCAGCCGCAGCCGCTCGTCGACCTTGAGCCGGCGGGCCACCTCGGGTGTCCAGTAGGCGTCCATCAGCGGCTCGGCCAGCTCGAGTTTGTGCCGGCGGATGTCCTCCGTGTCCTTGAGGAACTTCGGCCCGAACTGCGGCAGCAGGGTGATGAGGAAGGGCCGGACCATGAGGGTGTCGCGCTTGGCGCCCGCCGGGACCATGTCCGCGATCAGCCTCATCAGGGCGCGCGCGGAGTCGAAGCGGAGCGTGTAGCCGCCGGTCTTCGTCACGTGCTTGCCGTCCTCGCGGCCCACCAGGTAGTAGCAGGTGTAGTCGGCGAGCACGGAGACGCCGTTCGCCCGCAGGTACGCCTCCATGGTGAAGAGCGCGTCCTCGCCGGTCCACAGGGACTCGTCGAAGCGCATGCCGTGCCTGTCCAGCAGTTCGCGGCGGAAGAGCTTCTGCGCGCTCAGCGTGAACTTGATGTTGGAGGAGAACACGTCGGTCCGGTCGAGCGTCTTGCCCCACATGGACTTCGGCGGGATGCGGTTGACGCCCTCGACCCGGCCGAGGACGACGTCGGTGCCGTTCCTGTCGGCCATGGCGACCATGCGCTCCAGGGCCTCCGGCCCGAGCCGGTCGTCGGCGTCGAGGAAGAAGACGTAGCGTCCGGCCGCCTTGCCGAGGCCGACGTTGCGCGGTCCGCTCGGGCCGCCGGAGTTCTCCTGGCGGATGACGGTGACCGGCATGGGGGCGCGGGCCGCGAACTCCTCCAGGTACTCCCCCGTGCCGTCCGTGGAGCCGTCGTCGACGGCGATGACCTCCATGCGTGCCGGGTCGATGGTCTGTGCCTCGACGGATGCCAGGCACTCGATCAGGTACGGCATCGCCTCGTACGCCCCGATGACCACAGTCACATCAGGCTGCGTCACGACGGTCACGTTTCCCCCTTGTCAGCTGAATATTTACCCCGTATCGCCTCAATCGCACCTTGTTAGACGGGCTCCCCGTGCAAGCGGTTGCCTCACGGTGGGTTGTGAGTGTCGTACGTCACATTCGGGGGTTCCGCGGGCAGGGACCGCGGCGGGTGACATCGGACAGTACGCACGGGCGGTAAGAGATGCTCAGCCTCGGGCGATGGCGCCGGTAAGAGGGCCCGTAAGAAACCTGAACGGCGGCGGGAGACCTGACGAGGAAACGGAAAGGGGCCGGCCCCCGGGATCGCTCCCGGGGGCCGGCCCGTCACGGCAGGGTCGGTGCCCGTCAGCCGGCGCTCACGCCGTCCGTCTCACCGGCGGACGCGGCGCGCTGCCCCGGCACCGCGTTGGTCAGCTCGGCCGTCTCGGCGGGGTCCGCGTTGGCGGCGGCCGGCCGGGCCTCCTGGCCGATGTTGCGGGTCTCGGCCTTGCGGGCCAGGTCGGCGACCGCGGCATTGAACTGGTCGATCGACTTCGGCTCGTCCGGACCGAGCAGGTAGCGCTTCAGCTCCTTGCGGTCCTCCGCCAGCGGATCGGCGGACGGGTCGCGTACGGCGTCCAGCAGGCCGCTCAGCTCGGCCGCGCTGTTGGACAGGATCGTCGCGGCGCGCACCGCCGTGTTCTGCCGCTTGAACTCCTCCACGCCGAGTTCGGCGGAGTCCGTGACCGCGTACGGCTTGCCGCTCGCGATGAAGTCGGAGACCACGGAGGAGATGTCGGAGACCATCGCGTCCGAGACGTTGAAGCAGTCGTACAGGCGCGGCTCGGCGCCCGTGATCACGCGGTGCTCGTACGACGGGAAGGAACGCCAGTAGGCGTCGTTCCACTCGGCGCGCAGCCGGGCGATCTCCTCGTGCTTGGCGACGTCGACGATCCCGTCGCGGGTGGCCTCGGCCTCGTCGCCCCGGTCGCCGCCGGCGCCGGCCAGCTCTGCGAGGCGGGCCTCGATACGGTCCAGCTCCGCCTTGGCCTGTGCGGCGGTGTCGGCGGTGAAGCCGGAATCGGCGGCGCGCTCGGCGCCGGCCTTCTCGACCAGGGCGGTGATGCGCTGGTGCGCGGCGCTCGCCTCCTTGCTGACGGTGCCGGTGAAGGGGTGCGGCTTGTACAGGACGCGGACCGGCGGGTCGGCCTTGACCAGCTTCTTAACGATGTTCTCACCGGCGAGCACGATCGAGGTGTTGCCGGGGTTGCCGTCCCAGCCCTCCCAGGTCGGCGCGTAGAGCACGGTCGGGATGCGGCCGTCGGGCACACCCTGCCAGCCCTGGATGGGCGCGAGCTGCGGGCGCCCGACCTCGACGATGTCGTCGTCGCGGACACCGACGTCGGCGATGGCGTAGCGGTCGCGGCCCGCGCGGCCCGCGGTCCACACCTCGTCGTACACCTTGCTGTACGGGTTGACGCTGGCCAGCTTGTCGCTGTCGCCGTGGCCGATGAAGACGTGCTTCATGGTGGGCACGCGCAGCAGGTGGATGTTCTTGCCGACGTTGGCCGCGTACAGGGCCACGCGCACGGTCGTCAGGTCCAGGTTCATCAGGTGCACCCCTCCGGGCACGCAGATGACGGGGACCGTGGTGGGCGCGAGGTTGTTCAGGATGGCGCGCTCGCGCAGGATGATCAGCGGCCGGGTGTCCAGCTGCTCCATCGTCTCCAGCCACATGTTGACCTGGTACGCGGAGTCCTTGGAGCCGGAGAAGTACAGGACCGTCTCCGGCTTGTGGCCGGCCAGCCAGTCGTCGACGGCGGCGAGCACGGCCTCGGCCTTCGGCGGGATCTTCCCGCCACGCACGTACGGCACGAGCGCGAGGACGTAACCGCAGCCCAGGGCGGTGGTGAGACCGATGCCCACGAACCCGACGGCGGAATCGTCCAGGGCCGCCGAGACCAGGATGGCGACGACCGCGAACAGGTCGAGGTGGAGCATCTTCTCCGCGGAGCGGTGCAGCAGGCGGCGCGGCGGTGCGTCCGGGATGCGGATGCGGGACTTCAGGTCGACGTTGCGGGTGGCGACCGGCATCCGGCGGCGGTTGCGGATCAGGGTGACCAGGGCGCCGTGCGGGGCCTGGAGGCCGTAGAACGCGATGAAGCAGGCGACCGCGCCGTAGAAGATCAGGTTGTCCGCGAGGGAGAGCCGGGCCAGCAGCAGGATCAGCAGCAGCTGCCGGATCAGGAAGCGGATCGACAGGCCCGCCCGCACCTTGCTGAGGCGGTTGACCAGGTAGCTGTTCCTGCGGTGCAGATAGTGGTCCGCCAAGTACGTCACGGCGGCCGCGGCCGCGAAGGCGGGAACGCTCGGGACGAGCGCGGCCAGCATGAGCGCCGGGAAGCCCAGGATCATGAGGGCCGCCGCGGCCAGCTCGGCCGCGCTGCCCACCCGGGCGACGCGTATAGCGGTGGATATCACGAAGAAACCTGCTCTGGGAGGGGGAGTGCCGGTTTTGTTCTGAAATGCCGCAAGGTATGCGGGTGATCGGTAATTCGCGAGGTGGACGGACTCAGGCCTCTGCGAATACCCGCTGAACGAGTACCCGTAGAGGCCTGAATTCCTGACAGCTAATTAGCTCGATTATTACACGCCGTCCTGGCGGTCCAGGACCGAGGCCAGCGCCTGCTCGAACCCGGAGGCCTTGGCGGCGCCCGCCGTCGGGTCCTGCTGGCGGACGTCGATGACGTGACCGGTCAGCTCGGACAGCAGCACGTCGAGGGAGGTACGGGCCACGGCCTCGGAGGAGAGCAGCGAGCCCGCCGGCTCCTGGCCGAAGGCCTTGGTGCGCATCGGGGTCGCGGTGCGCTCGGGGTTGACGCAGTTGACGCGGATGCCCTCGGCGGCCCACTCGTCGGACAGGGCCTGGGTGAGGTTCACCATGGCGGCCTTGGTGGAGGAGTAGAGGCTGTACTCGGCGCGGCCGCGGGTGTAGCTGCTGGAGGTGTAGAGCAGCAGCTGGCCCTTCGTCTCGGCCAGGTACTTGTACGAGGAGCGGGCGATCTGCACCGGGGCAAGGTAGTTGACCTTCAGCGCCTCCTCGATGGTGGCGTTGTCGGTCTCGGCGAGCTTGCCGATGCGCAGCACGCCCGCGGTGTTGACCACGTAGTCGATCCGGCCGGTCTCCGCGTACGCCTTGGACAGCGCGTCGTCGACCTCCTCCGGGTTCTCCACGTGGGTGCCGGTGGTGGAACGGCCCAGCGCGTAGACGTTCGCGCCGTAGGACTCGGCGAGTTCGGCGATGTCCTTGCCGATGCCGTAGGAGCCGCCGAAGATGACGACCGTCTTGCCGGTCAGCAGCTCGCGGTAGGCCTCCTCGCCGTTCTGCTCGGGCGTGGCGGTGGAGGCGAGCTGGAACAGCTTGTCGGCGATGAAGACGTCGACCGGCTGCGTCACCTTCATGTTGTACTCGTCACCCGCGACGACGTGGATCGGCACGTCCGGCAGGTACTTGAGGACGACGGAGCAGTCGTCCGTGGCCTGGAAGTTGGGGTCGCCGGCGGCGACGTCGTAGGCGCGGCGGACCGTGGACAGCTTGAAGGCCTGCGGGGTCTGGCCGCGGCGCAGCCGGGAGCGGTCCGGGATCTCGGTGATGAACTCGCCGTCCTCGCCGTGCGTGCGCGTGACGATGATGGTGTCCGCGGAGGGGATGGCGACGTCCACGGCCTGGTAGCGCTCCAGCGCGCTCACGCAGTCGTCGATGACGCGCTGCGAGAGCAGGGGGCGCACCGCGTCGTGGAAGAGGACGTTGAGGTCCTCGCCCTCGGCCAGGCCCTCGCCGAGGGCCGAGATGGCGCGCTCGGTGGTCTCGTTGCGGGTCGAGCCGCCCTCGATGATCTTCTTGACCTTGGTGAACCCGGCCTTGGCGACGATCTTCTCGACGTCCGGCACGTAGCCCGGCGCCATCAGCACGATGATGTCGTCGATCGAGTCGGCATTCTCGAAGGTGGTCAGGGTGTGCTCGATGACTGCCTTGCCGGCGATCTTCAGCAGCTGCTTGGGGATCGACAGACCCACCCGCTGGCCGGTGCCACCGGCCAGGATCACTGCGGTGGTTCGGGGCTTGGCTATGTGCTGGGACACAGGCTGACCTACCTTGTGGCGACAGGGAACCGTGAAATGGTCCCACTTCGGGTAACCGCTGTGCAAGGTGAGTGACGTCCCATGCATATGTGAGCGCAACCTGCCATTCACCTTGCACTCATGGGGCTTGGGCGCGGGCGCCGTGAACCCCCCGGAAATTGCTGTGAGTAAGTCCACAGGTTCCCTTCGGCGCCGCCCGAGCCGCTTCGGGCAGGGTGGCCGAGTACCCGCACGAACGCCCTCGATGAGGTCGACGCACGGTTCGCGGGGGCGGTTCCGGCCACATCGCCCGCCCCTGCCGCACGCCCGGAGGGCGGGGAGATCTTCACGTCCCGACGATGGGGCTGCACGTGTTCTTCATATGCGGCACGGCGCCGTTGCGGACCGGTGGGAAATACACCTTGCCATGCAGCTCATTGCCCCGGAATTACACCTCGGGGCTCCATGGCAATTCGGTCCGGGCCGGAGCCGGCGGGTCGATTCCGGGTGTCCTGAAACACACGGAAGAGCCTGGGACTCGGGTGAGTCCCAGGCTCATGTGAGGCGCAGGTCACACGACCTGAATGCCCGGTTCGTCCGATTCCACCCGCAGTCGGGCCAGAGTGCTCGCGGTGGCCTGCGGCTTGACGACCGTGTCGACGACCCGGACCTGGGCGTCGATGCCGTCGCGGTCGATGTCGAACAGGTGGTAGCCGCGGTGGGCGTCGATCACCTTCCAGTGCGGGTTGTCCGCTTTCAGCGGGTCCCACTGGGCGTGGAAGGCGGCCTGGTCCTGGTCACCGTTGCTGGAGATGGAGGTGCCGACGAACTCGGCGCCGACGACGTCGGAGTCCGGGTCGGCGAAGTCCTCCTTCAGATCGCTGATCATCGTCAGGTGCCGGTCGCCACTGAGCACGACCGGGTTGCGGACGTCGGCCAGTTCCGCGAGCAGGGCGTTGCGCTCGACCTGGTAGCCGTCCCAGGCGTCGTAGTACCAGAGCTTGCCCTCGCCGGGCAGCAGGTCGGTCTCGGCCATCATGATCTGCGAGGCGATCAGGTTCCAGCGGGCCGGGGAGTCGTACAGCCCGTCCAGCAGCCACTGCTTCTGCCCCGCGCCGAGCATGGTCTGCGACAGCGACCGGGCGCCCTCCTGCGTGGTGGCCTGGTCGCTGCGGAACTGCCGGGTGTCGAGGACGTTGAGCCGGGCCAGCCGGCCGAACTCCAGACGGCGGTACATCTGGATGTGCGGGCCGTCCGGGATCGCGTTGGCGCGGACCGGCATGTGCTCGTAGTACGCCTGGTAGGCCGCGGTCAGCCGGGCCACGAACGCGTCGTGCGACTGCTTGTCGGGATCCTGCGGGATCTCGCCGGCGAAGTCGTTGTCGACCTCGTGGTCGTCGAAGGTGACCACCCAGGGGGCGTTCGCGTGCATCGCGGCGAGGTCGGGGTCGGTGCGGTACTGGGCGTACCGGTTGCGGTACTGGACGAGGGTGTACGGCTCGTCGCCGCCCTCGTGCCGGCGTACACCCGCGGCCGGCTTGGACTCGTAGATGTAGTCGCCGACGAAGAGGACGACGTCGGGGTCCTGGTCGAGCATGTCGGCGTACGGCGTGAAGTAGCCGTGCTGCCAGTTCTGGCAGGAGGCGAGGGCGACGCGCAGCGAGCCGCCCCTGCGGTGCGGGTGGGGCGCGGTCCGGGTGCGGCCGGTGGCCGAGAGCTGACCACCGGCGCGGAAGCGGTACCAGTACGGGCGGTCCGGGCGCAGACCTCGTACGTCCACGTGGACGCTGTGCCCGTACTCGGGCCGGGCCTGGGCGGTGCCCCGGCGGGCGGTCTTTCGGAACCGCTCGTCCTCGGCGATCTCCCACTCCACGGAGAACACCGCTTCGGGCATGCCGCCGCCGTGGAGCGGGTCGGGGGCGAGCCGGGTCCACAGCACGATGCCGTCGGGCAGCGGATCACCGGAGGCGACGCCGAGGCTGAACACACCGTCCGGCAGCGGGGTTTCGGCCGCCCGGGCGGTGGCGGGCAGCCAGAGCTGAGCGGAGGCCGCGGCGCCGAGGACGGCGGCACCGGCGGTCAGAAAGCGGCGTCGGTCGGGCGTTGCTGCTCCGGTCATACGACTGACTCCCTTGCCATAGTGGCCACTTGGAATCTCACTCGGACCTTCGGAAGCTCCCACGGCCGGACGGTCCGCCCGCTGAACGGGAGCACTCGCGTGCATGACAAACAGGCAGACAACAGAGAGCCCGTTGCGGCACGGGAATCACATGGAGAACGTGATCTTGCCGCGAACGGGTCTCACGGTGCGTCAGTAGACAGTTACAGGAGTGCTGTTCGGAATCGAGATCCGATTCCGGTCAGTCGTTGAAGGCCGAGCCGACGACACAAAAAAGTGCGACACGGAAGGGACCGAGGTCCGTTCCGTGTCGCACTGTTCGGCTCAGCGGCAAGTAGCGGTGGCGCCCGCGGGGCCGCCGCGCACTGCCCCGGCGTTCACCCGGTGGGGCCGGGTGTACGGCTCACTGCTCGAAGGGGTCGAAGTCGCCGTACTCGTGCAGCGTCTCGTCCCGCTCGGCCTGCTTGTCGCGTCGACGCTGGGTCGCGGGCCGCGGCGCGTCGAAGCGGTGGTCCTCGCCCCGGCGGCCGAGCATCTCCGCGCCCGCCATGACCGTCGGCTCCCAGTCGAAGACGACCGCGTTCTCCTCGGGGCCGATGGCGACGCCGTCGCCGGAGCGGGCACCCGCCTTCATCAACTGCTCCTCGACACCGAGGCGGTTGAGGCGGTCGGCGAGGTAGCCGACGGCCTCGTCGTTGTTGAAGTCGGTCTGCCGCACCCAGCGCTCCGGCTTCTCGCCGCGCACCCGGAACAGCAGCTCGCCGCCGACCTCCTCGCGGGTGACCGTGAAGCCCGTGTCGTCCACGGCCTTGGGCCGGATGACGATCCGCGTCGCCTCCTCCTTGGGCTTCGCGGCGCGCGCCCTCCCGACCAGGTCACCGAGGGCGAACGACAGCTCCCGCAGCCCGATGTGAGCCACCGCCGACACCTCGAAGACGCGGTAGCCGCGTGCCTCCAGGTCGGGGCGGACCATCTCGGCCAGGTCCTTGCCGTCCGGCACGTCGACCTTGTTCAGGACGACGATCCGGGGACGGTTGTCGAGGCCGCCGTACTGCCGGAGCTCCTCCTCGATGATGTCGAGGTCGGAGACCGGGTCGCGGTCGGACTCCAGGGTCGCGGTGTCCAGCACGTGCACCAGCACACTGCACCGCTCCACGTGCCGCAGGAACTCCAGGCCCAGGCCCTTGCCCTGGCTGGCGCCCGGGATCAGACCGGGCACGTCGGCAATGGTGTAGACGGTCGAACCGGCGGTCACCACGCCCAGGTTGGGGACGAGCGTCGTGAAGGGGTAGTCCGCGATCTTCGGCTTGGCCGCGCTGAGCACGGAGATCAGCGAGGACTTGCCCGCGCTCGGGTAGCCCACCAGGGCCACGTCGGCGACGGTCTTCAGCTCCAGGACGATGTCCTGCAGGTCCCCGGGCACGCCCAGCAGCGCGAAGCCGGGCGCCTTGCGGCGGGCGCTCGCCAGCGCGGCGTTGCCGAGACCGCCCCGGCCGCCCTGCGCGGCGACGAACGAGGTGCCGTGGCCGACCAGGTCGGCGAGCACGTTGCCCGCCTTGTCCAGGACGACCGTGCCGTCCGGCACCGGCAGGACCAGGTCCTCGCCGTCCTTGCCGGAGCGGTTGCCGCCCTCACCGGGCTTGCCGTTGGTGGCCTTGCGGTGCGGGGAGTGGTGGTAGTCGAGCAGCGTGGTGACCGACTGGTCCACGGTCAGGATGACATCGCCGCCACGGCCGCCGTTGCCGCCGTCCGGGCCGCCCAGCGGCTTGAACTTCTCACGGTGGACGGAGGCACAGCCGTGGCCTCCGTTACCCGCGGCGACGTGCAGCTCGACGCGGTCCACGAAGGTGGTCATGGTTCAGTGCCTCCAGAAACTCACGAGTGTTACCTATGCCAACACGCGAAAGGCGGACCCGCCTTCCCGACCGGGAAGTGAGGTCCGCCTCGCGCGACGATTCGTTCGGTCAGAGCCTGTCTCAGGCGACCGGAACGATGTTCACGACCTTGCGGCCACGGTGGGTGCCGAACTGCACCGAACCGGCCTGCAGCGCGAACAGCGTGTCGTCGCCGCCACGGCCGACGCCCGCGCCCGGGTGGAAGTGGGTGCCACGCTGGCGGACCAGGATCTCACCCGCGTTGACGACCTGACCGCCGAAGCGCTTCACGCCGAGCCGCTGGGCGTTGGAGTCGCGACCGTTCCGGGTGGACGATGCGCCCTTCTTGTGTGCCATCTGTTCTCAGTCCCTTACTTCGCAGCCGCGGGGATCTCAGTGACCTTGATCGCCGTGTACTGCTGGCGGTGGCCCTGACGACGGCGGTAGCCGGTCTTGTTCTTGTAGCGCAGAATGTCGATCTTCTGGCCCTTGTGGTGGTCCACGACCTCGGCCTGGACCTTGATGCCGGCCAGCACCCACGGGTCGCTGGTCACAGCGTCGCCGTCGACAACGAGCAGGGTCGAGAGCTCGACCGTGTCGCCAACCTTGGCGGTGGAAATCTTGTCAACCTCAACGATGTCGCCGACAGCAACCTTGTGCTGACGACCACCGCTGCGCACGATGGCGTACACGCGGATCTCTCTTTCGCTCGAGAACGGCACCCCCGCAGGCCAGCCGCCCAGCAACGACATGGACGACCTCTCCCGGCCCGCCTTGGCGCCCGGGAGGAATTGGGTTTACGGGGATGTGGCGTGTCAGTCGACACGCCGACGGTCAAGGTTACGGGGCCACGGCCGAGGGGGTCAAACCGGGCCCCCGGTGGTGGGGGGGGGGGGGGGGGGGGGGGGGGGGGGGGGGAGGGGGGTGGGGGGGGGGGGGGGGGGGGGGGGGGGGGGGGGGGGGGGGGGTGTGGGGGGGGTTTTGTTTGTCACCCAACCCCCGGCGGTCAGGTGCGGCGGCCCCCGGGCGGGGGCGCCACCCCCCCCCCCCGGGGGGGGGGGGCCCCCCCCCCCCCCCCCCCCCCACACCGGGGTGTCAGGCCTCGTCGGTGGCGGCCGAGACCGTGGTGGTCTTCTTCGCCGTCGACTTGGCGGCGGCCGTCTTGGCGGTCTTCGCCGCCTTCTTGGCCGTCGTCTTCTTGGCGGCCGTCTTCTTGGCCGCCACGGTCTTCTTGGTGGCCGCCTTCTTCGCCGTGGCCTTCTTGGCGGTCTTGCGGGCCGCCTTCTTGGCCGGCGCGGCCTCCTCGGCCGTCACCGCCGTCTCCGCCGTCTCCAGGGCGGCCGGGGCCTCCTCCGGCGCGGCCGAGGGGAGGACCACGACGGCCGCCTCCTCGGACGTGGCCGGCGCGGTGGCCTTGCGGACGGCACGGCGCCGCGGGCGGGCCGGGGCGGCGCTCTCGGCGGGCGCCTCCTCGACCGGGACCGGGGCCTCGGCCTCGGCCTGCTCCACGGGTGCCACGGCCGCGGGCGCGGTCTCGGGCACGGTCACCACGGCCGCCTCGGCCCCCGCCGGGGAACCGGCCGGCGCCGACACCTTGCGGGTCGCACGACGGCGCGTACGGCCCTTGGGCGCGGCCTCCTCGGCAGCGGGAGCCTCGGCAGCCGGCGACTCCGCCGGGACGACGGCGTCCTCGACGGCCGCGGGCTCGGCCAGCGCCTCGGCGGCCGGCTCCGGCTGCACGGGACGCACGGCTTCCTCGGCGGGCGTGACGGCCTGGGCCGTCGGCGCCTCGACGGCCTCCGCCCTCCGGGACTCCGCCTTCGGCGCACCGGCCGGTGCCGAGGCCCGGCGGCTCGCGCGGCGGCGGGTCCGGCCACGGGAGGCGGCCGCCTCCGCCTCGGCGACGCTGCTGTACAGCTCCTCGTCCGGCGCGAACGTGTCCGCCAGGGACTCCGCCGCGACGGGCGCGGGCAGCTCGACCGACTCGGCCGAGTCGACGGCCACCTCGACGGCGGTCTCGACCTCGGGCTCGACGGCCTCGCCGGTCTCCACCGCCACGGCGGCGGTCTCGTGCACGTGCCCGTCACCGCCGCGGCCGCGCTTCTTGCGCTTGCCGCCACCGCCGCCGGCCACGGCGGTCGGCTGCTCCATGTGCACGATGACGCCACGGCCGTTGCAGTGGACGCAGGTCTCGGAGAAGGACTCCAGCAGGCCCTGGCCGACGCGCTTGCGGGTCATCTGGACGAGGCCCAGCGAGGTGACCTCGGCGACCTGGTGCTTCGTACGGTCCCGGCCCAGGCACTCCAGCAGGCGCCGCAGCACCAGGTCCCGGTTGGACTCGAGCACCATGTCGATGAAGTCGATCACGATGATGCCGCCGAGGTCGCGCAGCCGCAGCTGGCGCACGATCTCCTCGGCCGCCTCCAGGTTGTTCCTGGTGACCGTCTCCTCCAGGTTGCCGCCCTGGCCGGTGAACTTGCCGGTGTTCACGTCGACCACGACCATCGCCTCGGTCCGGTCGATCACCAGCGAACCGCCGCTGGGCAGCCAGACCTTGCGGTCCAGCGCCTTGGCGAGCTGCTCGTCGATCCGGTACGTGGCGAAGACGTCGACCTCGGAGGTCCACCTCGACAGCCGCTCGGCGAGATCCGGGGCGACGTGCGAGACGTACCCGTGGATGGTCGACCAGGCGTCGTCGCCGCTGACGACGACCTTGGAGAAGTCCTCGTTGAAGATGTCGCGGACGACCCGGACGGTCATGTCCGGCTCGCCGTAGAGCAGCGAAGGCGCACTTGAGCTGCCACCGCTCTTGGCCTTCTTCTTGATGTCCTCCCACTGCGCCTGCAGCCGTTCGACGTCCCGGCGCAGCTCGTCCTCGCTCGCGCCCTCGGCGGCGGTGCGCACGATGACGCCCGCGTCCTCGGGGACGATCTTCTTGAGGATGGTCTTCAGCCGGGCCCGCTCGGTGTCGGGCAGCTTGCGGCTGATGCCGGTCATCGAGCCCTCGGGGACGTACACGAGGTAGCGGCCCGGGAGGGAGACCTGGCTGGTCAGCCGGGCGCCCTTGTGCCCGATCGGGTCCTTCGTCACCTGGACGAGGACGGACTGGCCGGACTTCAGGGCGGACTCGATGCGGCGCGGCCCGTTGGCCATGCCCAGCGCCTCGAAGTTGACCTCACCGGCGTACAGAACGGCGTTGCGGCCCTTGCCGATGTCGATGAAGGCGGCCTCCATCGACGGCAGCACGTTCTGGACCTTGCCCAGGTAGACGTTGCCGACGTACGAGGTCGACTGCTCCTTGTTGACGTAGTGCTCGACGAGCACGCCGTCCTCGAGCACGCCGATCTGGGTGCGCTCGCCGTGCTGGCGGACGACCATCACGCGCTCGACGGCCTCGCGGCGGGCCAGGAACTCGGCCTCGGTGATGATCGGGACGCGACGGCGTCCCTGCTCGCGGCCTTCCCGGCGGCGCTGCTTCTTCGCCTCCAGACGGGTCGAGCCCTTGATGGACTGCACCTCGTCGGACGGCTCGGCGGCCTTGCGGGGTTCACGGACCTTGACGACCGTGCGCTCGGGGTCGTCGGCGGACGGCTCGGCCTCGCCGGAGGTGTCACCGGCCCGGCGGCGACGACGGCGGCGACGACGGCTGGAGCTGGAACCGCCGGAGTCGTCGCCACGAGCCTCCTCGGCGTCGTCCTCCTCCTGCTCGGCGGTGTCCTCGGCGTCCTGCGCGGCCTGCTCGGCGGCCAGTTCGTCGCTCTCGGCGTCCGCGCCCTCGGCGGCGTCCCCACGCCGACGGCGACGGCCGCCCCGGCGGCGACGGCGGCGCGAGCCGGACTCCTCGGCGCCCTCGGCCTCGTCGGTCTCGTCGCTCTCGTCGGCCTCGTCGGCCTCGTCGCCCTCGTAGCTCTCCTCGCCCTCGGCGAGGTCCTCGGCGGTGGCCTCCTCGGCCTCCTCCGGCTCCTCGTGCCCGGCGGCGGCCTCGGCACCCTGCGTCTCGTCGGCGGCGCCCCGGCGGCGACGGCGGCGGCGCGAGCCGGACTCGGCGCGCTCCTCCTGGTACGCCTCGGTCTCGTCGGTGTCCTCCGCCTCGGCGGCCTCGGCAGCGGCCTGGGCGGCGGCCCGCTCCGGGGTCTGGAACCTCGGCTCGGTGAACACCGGCGCCTGGAACACGGCCACGGCGGGCCGGGCCGGCCGGCGCGGCGCCTCGGCCTCGTCCTCGGCGGCCTCGGAACGCGCGGGCGCGGAGAACCCGGTCGCGGCCTGCCGCACGACCCGGCGGCGGCGGCGCGGCGCCTCACCCTCGGGGGCTTCGGCGGCGGGGGCCTGACGCGTCTCGGCGGCTGGGGTGCGGGCGGCGACGGGCTCGGCGATCTCGGTCTCCTCGGGCTGGGCGGGCTCGGCGGCGGCCGCGGTGGTCTCGTCGGCTGCGGGAGCATCGGCGGGCGCGGAGACCCGGCGGGTGGCACGGCGGCGGGTACGGCGCGGCGCGGCCTCTTCGGCGGCCTCGGGCTCCTCCTGCACGGCCTCGGCGGCCGGCTCCGCGGCAGTGGCCGGTACGACCGTCTCGGCGGCCTCCGGGGTCCCGGCGGGCGCGGAGGCACGCCGGGTCGCGCGGCGACGCGTACGGCCTGCGGGCGCGGCCTCCGCCTCGGCGGCGGGAGCGGCCTCGGCGGCAGGAGTCTCCACCGCGGGGGCCGCCTCGGCGGCGACCGCGGCTTCCGCGGCGGGCGCGGACTCGGGCGTTCCGTCGGCCTCGGCGGCCTTCGGCGCACCGGCGGGCGCGGAGGCACGCCGGGTGGTGCGGCGGCGCGGGCGGGCCGCGGGGGCCTCGGCCTGCACGGCCTCCGGCACCGGCTGCTCCGCCTTCGCCTCGGTCTCGCCGCTCACAGCGGGCACCACGGCCTCCGCCGCCGGGGTTCCGGCGGGTGCGGACGCGCGGCGCGTGGCCCGGCGACGGGCAGGACGGGGCGCGGCCTCCTCGACGGCCTCGGCCGGCTCGGCGGCCGTCTCGGTCTCCGCGGTCGCGGCGGGGGCCGCGGCCGGTACGACCGTCTCGGCGGCCTCGGCGGACGCCGGAGTTCCGGTCGGCGCGGACGCACGGCGCGTGGCACGGCGGCGGGTACGGCCGGCCGGCGCGGCCTCCTCGACGGCCTCGGCCTCCGCCTCGGCCCGGGCCTTCGCCTCGGCCTCGGCGATCTCGTCGGCCTCGATGATCTCGTCGGCCTCCGCGGCCGGTATGGCCGGCACGGTGACCTCGGTGGGGGCCTCGGCCGCGGCGGGCGGACCCGCCGCGCGGGAGGCGGCACGGCGACGCCTGCGCGGGGGCAGGGTGTCGCTCGGAGTGTTCAGTTCGGAACCCTCATTGGGTTCGGTCGGCTCGAGCATGCGGGCGTTTCTCCCGTCAGGCTCCCGGGCGCCGCGCCTGGTCCGGCGCCGGTCTCGGTGGACCGTCCGCCGTTGACGTCCGCGGCCCGCGCGATGCGCGGTGGCCGCCGTCCGGGGCGCGGGCGCCGCACGGGAGCACTCTGTGTCCTGTCTCGCCGGTTCCGTACGCCTTGTCGGTACGGCCTGGCGAAAGTCTTCTGGTCGGTGCGCTGCCCGACCCAGGTGGCTCCCGAGTACGAGGGCGACGCTTCGACGTCCGTCCCTACGCGGAACCTTCCGGCGTCGGCGCCGTCGCGGCGGCAGCCGGTGCGGCCGTCAGGGCCTCGGCTGCCTCGCGGTCGGGCGCGAGCGGGTCGGTCACCGTGCCGGTCTCTTCATCGAGCAGCCCCTGCGCCAGCCTGGTCACCGCTGCGGGGACCGGCGGCGCCAGGTCGGCCACGGCGCGGAGACCGGACAGGACGTCGTCGGGTCGTACGGCAGGCGTCACGTGCCGAACAACCAGCCGCAGTATCGCACAGGGCTGGTCGCTCGGCCTATCGGCCTGCTGACTCTGCGTTGTCACGCTTTCCAGGCTCACGACCGCCGAGCGGGCGTCGAAGGTGCGGACGCCGTTCTTGGTCATGCGCTGCACCTCGACGGTCTCGGCCTTGGTGAAGGCCTCGACCGCGCCCTCGGCGTCGACCGGGTCGACGCCGTCCAGCCGCAGCTCCCAGACGGAGGCCGTCAGCCGGTCGGCGAGACCCGAGGTTCGTGCCTCGACCCCGTCGACGATGTCCAGCCCGGTGGGCAGCGACTCGTCGAGGAGGACGCGCAGCGTCTCGGGGTCGCGCGTCTCGGTCAGCGCGATCTCCAGGTACTCCGCCTCACTGCCCGTGCCGGTGGGTGCGGCATTGGCGTACGACACCTTCGGATGCGGCGTGAACCCCGCCGAGTAGGCCATCGGCACCTCGGCACGGCGCAGCGCACGCTCGAAGGCGCGCTGGAAGTCACGGTGGCTGGTGAACCGGAGGCGGCCGCGCTTGGTGTAGCGCAGTCGGATGCGCTGCACCGCGGGTGCGGGCGGCGGGCCTTCGGGCTGTCGCTTGCCCAGTGTCCTAGTCCTTCGTGAGAGCGGTCGTACTGCTACCAAGACTACGTGTCTCGCGGCCCGCGGGTTCCCGCCGGTCCACCGCGACCGGCGGCCGGGGCTCGCCGAAGAGCATGCGCCGGAAGTCGGCGCGGGCCTGCCGTACGGTCTCGCGGGCGCCGTCCAGCGCCTGCCGCACGGTGCGGCCCACCGCGTGCGAGGCCTCGGCGACCGGCCGCAGGACGACGTCCCGTACGACGTGCCCGACGGGGGTCAGGACGGTGCGGTACACCCAGCGCAGCGGTTCCACGAAGATCCACCGGAAGAGGGTCGCGAGCACCCGTCCGACGGCGCGCGAGACGCGCCCGGCCACCCGCCAGGCGTGCCCGAGGGCCTCCCCCACCTCCCGTGCGACCACGACGAGGAACCGGCCGACGGGTGCGAGGACCCAGCGCCACAGGGCGAGGGCGGGCAGGACGAGGAGGACGCGGCCCGTCCAGTACAGGACCGCGCCGATCCCGGTGACGACGGCGGCGGCGAGCCAGGCCAGGGCCCGTCCGGCCGGCGCGAGGACCCATGCGTACAGCCACCACGCGGGGACGACGAGCAGGTACCGCACCAGCCACGCCAGGGCGGCGAAGACGCCTGCCCCGGCGGCGGCCAGCAGGATGCCGGCGCCCCTCAGCAACCAGGCGACGCCGCGGCCCACCGGCGCGAGCACGCGCGCGTACAGCCACTGCAGACCGGCCCCGATCCCCCGCCCGATCCAGGCGAGAGCGTGCCCCACCGGGGTCAGCACATACGTGTACAGCCACCGCAGCGGCACCACGACGAGGACGTGCCCGAGCCACCCCAGCGCCCTTCCGGCGGGCACGAGGACGTGGCGCCACAGCGCCACCCACGGCCACACCAGGAGCGCCCGGCCGAGCCGGAGCAGCGCGCGCCCCACCGGCCGCAGCACGGTGTCGGTCAGGAACCGGCCGCAGACGACCAGCGCGTCCCACACCATCCGCACCGGGAGCACCAGCACGAACACGACGATCCGCACGGGCAGGCGGATCGCCACCGTGAGGCACCCTTCGGGGTGGTGCGGCCGGGCGGGCGGCTTGTCGAGCTCCATACCTGCGTAGACGTTCCGAACGCCCGTCCGGATGCGCTACAGCACACGCGCTTTGTACGACTCCGGATACCGTTCCGTGAACTTGATGACCGCCACCAGCAGGACCACGGGGATGACCCAGTTGAACCAGTCGTCCATGGACGGAACGCGGATGGCCAGATACGTCGAGACGGCCATCAGGAGGAAGACCACGCCCCATGCGGCGGTCAGCACCCGGTTGATGTGCAGGAAGACGGGCGAGTCCCACACGTCGCGCGGGGTCTGCTGCCGGGCGTACTGGGCCGTGAAGGGATCCGCGAACAGCGACCCCAGGGCGACCGCGGCCACGACCGCGTTGGAGATGACCTGGGCGTACGTCTCGAGCCACACGAGTTCCGAACGGTTCACGGCGAGCGCGAGGACCGTGATCACCGCGAAGAAGACGATGCCGACCATGTCGAGGAGGTAGATCCTCCCGCGGAGGATGTCCTTCCCCGACAGGACGATCGCGGCGATCAGCGCGGCGAGGGCCGCGTACTCCCAGGTGCTGGGACTGGCGACCACTCCGAAGATGATCCAGGGCGCGAACGAGAAGAACACACTGCCCGTGCCCACGGGCTTCTTGGCGGGGGCTTCCGTCTCCGTCCGCTGGGCCATGGGAGTTCTCCCGTCGGGTGTCGCCGTCACCCCCTCCTCTCCCATCGTGCCGTCGGCCACCACGGGTCGCATGCCGCCTGTTGTGCGCCCCGTCCCGGCGGGCCCTACCGCGAGAAGTGCGGTCCGGACGGCCGGGGGTGCGAGTACGGCCTGTCAGGGAGCCGCCATGACCCACCGCTTCAGCGAGAACGTCCGGTTCGACTACGAGATGCTGCTCGCCCTCGGCTCGGCCTGGCGGGGGAGCACTTCTGGCCAGGTGCCTCGCAGGAGTTGCACGGCGCCCTTCGCGGTCCCAAGCACCTGGTCCGCTTCACCGAGGCCGAAGGGGCGCATCTGCACTGCGAACCCCTGGGCCGCGCCCTGTTCGAGCAGCGCGTCTTCGACTGGCTGGACACCCGCCTGTCGTGAAGTCCGTTTTGCGCAGCGGTCGCAGAGGCGCCCTGGTCACCGAACGGCCGCAGCAAGGTAACGCCTTGAGCTGTGCACGCCAGAGCGATGGCTTTCGGTCATCCCGACTGATTCGATGGGCGTCACGCACATCATCATCCCAGGGGGGACGAGAAATGCACTGGTACGTGGACGTACTGAAGAAGTACGCGGTCTTCAGCGGGCGCGCGCGCCGACAGGAATACTGGATGTTCTTCCTGTTCAACCTGATCATCAGCATCGTGCTGACGGTCGTCGACCGCGCCATCGGCTCGAACGTCATCAGCCTCATCTACACCCTCGCGATCCTGCTGCCGGGCCTCGGCGTCACGATCCGCCGCCTGCACGACACGGGCCGGTCGGGCTGGTGGATCTTCATCTCGCTCGTCCCGCTCGTGGGCACGATCATCCTGATCGTCTTCCTCGCCAGCGAGGGCAAGGCCGAGCAGAACCAGTACGGCCCCAACCCGAAGTTCGCTCCGGCCGTCTGAGCCGACGTCAGCGATCGCCGAAGGCCCGCCGGAGTTGTCCGGCGGGCCTTCGCCGTGTCGGAGGGGGCCCGGGCGGATGCCCGCTAGAGTCACTGCTCCGGACATGTCGTACACGTCATGATCTTCAGGAGGGCAGGACGGCGGAGCACACTCACCGGCGTCTGGTCAGAACGCTGACGTTCTGGCTGCGTCCCGCCTTCGCGCTGCGGGTCTTCGGCCGCTTCCAGCAGGTCGCGGGTTTCGACCGCTCGATGGCCCTGGCCTCCAGCGCCCTGACCGCACTGGTCCCGGTCGCGATTCTCGCCGGCGCCCTGCTGAGCAGCCTCACGGCCTACGACGCAGCGGAACGGATCATCAGGCGGTACGGACTCAGCGGGGCCGGCGCCGACGCGGTGAAGGCCCTCTTCTCGCCCCCCGAGGGCGGCAATGCGAGCGTGGGCGTGTTCGGCGTGCTGTTCCTCGCCATCTCGGCGCTGAGCTTCACCCGGGCCGTGCAGCGACTGTTCGAACAGACCTGGCAGCTCAAGCCCCTCAGCGTGCGCAACACGCGGAACGGGCTGTGGTGGCTGCTGTCCGCCGGCGTCTACACGGTGGCCACCGGCTGGCTGTACGCCTTCCTCGGCGAGAGCCGGCGGGGACTCGTGGCCACGGTCTGCGAGGTACCGGTGAGCGCCGTCTTCCTGGTCTGGAGCGGCTATGTGCTGTCCGCCCGGAGGATCACCTGGCAGGACCTGGTCCCCTTCGGCCTCACGGCGGCCGTCGGGACGGCCGTCTACTCCGTGGGCACCACCCTCTATCTGCCGCGCCTGTTCAACACCTCCGCCGAGCGCTACGGAGTGGTCGGTGCCGTCTTCGCGCTGATCTCCGCGCTCTTCGGAGCAATGCTCGTCGTCGTGGGGGCGGCCGCAGTGGGGCGCGAGGTGGCGGACGAACTCACGCGGATCGCGCAGGGGCACCGCACTCCCGACGACGAGGTCCGCCGTCAGTGGGACGTCGTGGTCGAGCAGACCCGGTCCCGCTGGCGCTCCGTGCGCCGGCAGGTGTCCCGTCACCGTTCCGACGAACCCGACGAGCCCGACGAGCCCGATGACCCCGACGACCGCTGAACGCCGGCTCCCGTCCTGGGGCCTGCCCTCGGCAGGTCAGTGGGAGAGGAGCTGCTGACCGCCGTCGATGTCGTACGTCGCGCCGGTGAGCGCGTCGTTGCACATGATGTGGACGGCCAGATCCGCGACGTCGGCCGGGCCGACGACCCGTCGGATGGGCAGCGTCGCGCGCAGTTCCTCGCGCCTGGCCTCGAGCCGGTCGCCGAGGAGCGAGGCCGACAGCGGGGTGTCGACGAACCCGGCGGCGATGAGGTTGACCCGGACCGGCGCCAGTTCGAGTGCCAGGTTCGCGACGAGGGCGGGCAGAGCGGCGGTGAGGGCGGACACGACGGCCATGCCGACAGCGGGGCGCCGGCCTCCGGTACCGCCGATGAACAGCAGCGTGCCTCCGGCCCGGACCTTGGTCCGGCTGTGAAGGGCCACCCCGAGTGTCGTGGCGAGGCGGTCGCCGAACTCACGCCCGGCCGCGGCGACGTCCAGGCTCTCCAGGGGCTCGTAGAAGGGGGCACCGGCGGTCACCATCACGTGGTCGACCGGTCCCGGCAGATCGTCGAAGAACTCCTTGAGACGCTGGGGGTCGGTGGCGTCGAACGCCGCCGTGCTCACCGGATCGAGCTCGGCGGCCGCCTGCCGCAGCCGTTCGGGGTTGCGGCCGACCATCACCACCCGGGCACCCTCCGCGCGCACCTGGCGGGCGGTCTCGAGTCCGATCCCCGCGCTCGCGCCGATGACCACGACGGTCTGGCCGGTGAGGCGGGGCGGGCGCTGGGCACCGGCGGCGCTGCTCGTCATCCGTACCTCCGGGTGTCGTCCCCCGCGGTCCCAGTGTCGCCGCTCGGCCTGCGGCGCGCCTTCCGGTGGGCTCTGCCGCGGTCAGTGCGGGGAGGTGCCGTGGCTGTCCAGGGGCGGCATGTCCTGCTCGGTCCAGATCGTCTTGCCGGTGGAGGTGTAGCGCGTGCCCCAGTGGTGGGTCATCTGGGCGATGATGTACAGACCCCGGCCCCCCTCGTCGTCGCTCGCGGCGTGTCGCAGATTGGGCGTGGTGTGGCCGGTGTCGGACACCTCGCAGATCACGGAACGGTCGCGGATCAGGCGAACCTGGATGGGGCCGCCGACGTAGCGGATGGCGTTGGTGACCAGTTCGCTGACGATGAGCTCGGTGGTGAACGCCAGGTCGTCCAGCCCCCAGTCGCCCAGCTGCTTGCTGACGGCGGAGCGGATGGTGGCCACCGCCGCCGGGTCCGGCGGCAGTTCCCACTGGGCGAACCTGCCACGGTCGAGCAGGCGTGTGCGGACCAGCAGCAGTGTCGCGTCCACGTCCACCGGACCGGGCAGCATGGTGGCCACCACCCGGTCGCACACCTCGTCCAGGGACTTCCGGTCGCCGGCGAGGATGTGGGCCAGCTGTGCGAGCCCGGCGTCACGGCCGTCGGCCGCCTGCAACAGGCCGCTCGTGAAGAGGGCGACGAGACTGCCCGATGGGAACTCCAGCTCCATGCTCTGGTAGGGCGGGCCTGCCACTCCCAGCGGCGGTCCGGGGGGCAGTCGCGGATAGTCGACGACGTCCGTGTGCGGTTCGACGACCGCCAGCACCGGCTCCCCTGCCCGGGCCAGGCTGCACTGGCCCGAGACGGGGTCGTACACCGCGTACAGGCAGCTCACGCCGAGGGCGGCGTCGGCCTGCGACCTGGAGCGGCCCCGGCCGTGGCCGGATTCGCGCTCGTGCGCGGTCTGCTCGACCAGGTCGTCCAGGCGGGACAGGAGCTCGTCCGGGCTCAGGTCCAGCCGGGCCAGCACGCGCACACCCGTCCGCAGGCGCCCCATGGTGGCCGCGGCGCGCAGCCCGTGACCGAGCACGTCCCCGACGACCAGGCCGACCCGGGTGCCCGACAGCGGGATGACGTCGTACCAGTCGCCGCCCACACCGGAGCCGCTGTCCGCGGGCAGGTACCGGCTCGCCGCGCTCAGGGCGGTGTGCCGCGGCAGGTGGCGCGGGAGCAGGCCACGCTGGAGCTTGAGGGCCACGCTGTGGCCGCGGGTGACCGCCGGCATCAGCAGCAGACCGAGCAGCAGGGCGCCGAGCCCCACGACGGTGACCCCGCCGGTCGGCCCGATCAGCGGCAGGTCGACGCTGGTCGCGCCGTAGCCGGGGGCCGCGTAGACGAAGGCGGCGTAGAAGAACAGGCAGAGCATGATCAGCCCGCCCAGCCCGGGCAGGACGCCCTTGAAGACGAGGTCCTTGGTGTTGCGGGTGAGGATCTTGCGGTAGTACCAGAGGCAGGCGAAGCCGGTCAGTCCGTAGTGGAAGGTGATCGCGAGGCCGACCGAGTCGATCGAGTCGGCCAGCACGTTCCCGCTGAACGAGGCCAGCAGGATGAGGAAGGCGATCGAGACCGCGCCCATGCCGACGGTCGACCAGGTGGGGGTGAGATACCTGCGGTGTACCCGGGCGAACCGGGAGGGTACGGCCTTGTGGACCGCCATGGAGAACACGGTCCGGGCCAGCGGCAGGATGGTGGTCTGGGTGGAGGCCAGCGCCGAGGTCAGCACCATCAGGATCAGCAGCGTCGACAGGACGAGCCCGGTTCGGGTGCTGCCGAAGACCGCCTCGCCCAGCCCGGAGAACACATCGTCCGAGTTGCTGGTGTTGCCCAGTCCCACGCCCGAGGTGCCGACTCCGGCGAAGGCCTGCGCCGAGGTGGACACGAGTCCGTAGATGGCCAGGAGCAGGAAGGTGGACACGACCGCGGCGCGACCCGGGATCCGTGTGCTGTCGACGGTCTCCTCGTTGATCGACACGGCGGTGTCCCAGCCCCAGTAGATGAAGACCCCCGCCAGGACACCTGACGTGAGGGCCTTCGTCGAGGGCACCTCGAAGGGGTTGAACCAGGAGGCGGAGACGTGGATCGCCGTCGGCGGGGCGTCGGTGTAGACCCTGACCAGTGCGGCGACGGCGAAGACGACGAGTATCCCCACTTCGAGGCAGAGCAGCCAGCGCTGGACGGCCGCCGAGAACTCGATACCGACGTAGCAGACCAGGGTCAGCACGGCGATCCAGGCGATGCCCGCCACCGTGGTCCACAGCCGGTCCTCCGCCAGCCTGTCCAGGCCCACCAGCCGAAAGGTGTAGGCACCGGCGATCTCGGCGAGGCTCGCCATGACGATGACGTTGGCGACGATGATGGCCCAGCCGCCCATCCAGCCGGTGCGCGGGCCGAAGGCGCGGGTCGCCCAGGTGAAGGTGGTTCCGCAGTCGGCGTTGCTCGCGTTGAGTTCCCGGAAGGCGTATGCGATCAGCAGCATCGGGACGAACGCCAGCATGATGACGATCGGGGACTGCAGGCCGACCGCCCCGACGATGAGCCCCAGCGTCGCGGCGAGGCTGTAGGCCGGCGCGGTGGACGCCACCCCGATGACCACCGAGGAGAACATGCCCAGGGCGTTGTTCTTGAGCCCTTTCTGGCCGGCCCCCGTCCCGGGAGCGGGGCGGCCGGCGGACACGGCGTCGCCGAAGTGCCTCACACACTTGATTGCACCGCCGGGCCACTCCCCTCCGCAACAGCGGAGCGCGGCAGGACAGTCGCCCCGCGGCCGCTCGTCGGCGGCCGGCATCGGTCAGGGCTGGGGGATCACCAGTGTCCACGGGACTGGGGGGCGTAGACCGAGCCACCCCGCGTGTTGATCTTGCCGAAGGCATCACCGCCGTTGGCGTCGACCGAGTCGTCGCAGACCGGGGAGTCCATGGGGAAGCCGGCAATGGCGCTGAGGTCGGTCCAGCCGGCGGTGCCGTCCGGGCCCGACACGACGTTCGGGTCGTCCGGGGTGGCGTTGACGTCGGTGCGACCGCCGCCGAACGGCGTCCCGTCGACGAGTGCGGCGAGGAGCTCCTGCATGCCGTTCGGCCGGGTCGAGTCGACGCCGGTGGCGCACGCGGTCGCCATCGCCGTGGTGGCCGCCGTGTTGGTGGCCGTCGCGGTCGCGGTCGCCGTGACGGTGGACTGGCGGTGCTCGGTCTCGCAGTCGCTGCCGCCCGCCTGGCGGGTCGCCTTGTCGTGGTCGCACCGGTGGGGGCCGGTGACATACGTGACGCTCGCCCCCTTCTGCGAGGTCATGCCGGCGGCCACCGCCACGGCGGGGGTCGCCACCACCGTCACCGCCGTCGCGATCGAGGCCAGCCTGCGAACCCTGCCAAACCCGCTGTGAGCCGCCGACCCGGATTGCGGGGTCGCCCTGTGCTCAGGTCTCATGTGGGTGCTCCTTGTTCTCGGCGTCTCGGGTCCTCCCCGAGTCCGAGAGCGAGCGTGACCTGAGCACGTCGGAACGCCACCGCAATCCCGGGTGAACACGCCTGCAGATCAATACATCGGACTAGCCGATGAGTGCGGCGGAGTGGGTGCCGCGCGGGGATGCCGACGGGGCCTTCGAGGGGGACGATGTCAGTACGGGAAGGGGTATGTCCCGTACATGCGGAACCAGGGGATCCGCTGTGGGCGGTGCTGCCTCCCGGGTCACACAATCCAGCCGGACACAACGCCAAGGAGGCCGAGATGACCGGCACGCACACAGCACGTCCGGAGACAATGCGGCGCCCGTGGGCCCAGGGGCTCATGCTCTTCGCCGCCGTCATGTTGATGATCACGGGCGTGCTCGACATCTTCCGCGGCATCATGGGGATCGCCCAGGACCAGGTGTTCGTCACCACGCGCGGCTACGTCTTCCAGTTCGACCTGACCGGCTGGGGCTGGACCCATCTCATCCTGGGCGCGATCGCCGTGGTCGTCAGCCTCGGGCTGTTCCAGTCGGCGCTGTGGGCACGTGTCGCCGGTGTGGTCATCGCCGGACTCGTCGTCATCGCCAACTTCCTGTCCCTGCCGTACTACCCGGTGTGGTCGACGATGATGATCGCGATTTCCGGGTTCGTCATCTGGGCCCTGTGCGTGGCGAAGCCCGAGACGTCCGCGGGCAGCCGCCAGGAGGCGCCTCGCACCATGTGAGCGGCAGAAGTCCAGTGGTCCGTCAGTAGGAGACGAGCGACCACACCGGCGCAGAGGGCGATCGGCGGTCCGGGGAGCCGGGGATCCGTCGCGCGCCAACGCGAAGGCGATGCGCGAGCAGGCGGTCATCACCACCATGCCGGTGCCCAGGAACGCGTACGCGATCGCGACCAGGAGCACCGCTGCGGCCGGAAAAGGTCCTCCTGCCACCGGAGTGATCATGAAGTTCGCGTATTCGTCGATCCGCACCCGCCAAGAAGCCGGTCCTGGTCGCCGCCCTCGACGCCGGGCCCCTCGATCTCCTGGGTGTCGACCTCGTCCGCGATCTGGTCTCGCTCGTCGACACGCTGTACGGCGACCCCGGTGACGTGCGAGTCGTCGTCATCGCGAGCGCCTCGGCCGAGTTCCTCTCGGCGCACGTGGACCTGCCGGCGATCCCGCAGTACACGGCGGAAGCCGCGAAGGCCGGCGGTCCCGGAGACGCCTCGCTCGGCATGTTCCTGCACAAGCTGGCGCACGTCCCGGTGATCACCATCGCCAAGGTGCGCGGCAGGGCCCCGCGGCGGTGGCAACGAACTCGCCCTGGCCTGCGACATGATCTCCGCCGCGCGCGAGAACGCGGTCTTCGGGCAGTTCGAGTGCGGCACCGGCGCCCTGCCCGGCGCCGGCGGAATACAGCTCCTGACCCGTCGGCTGGGCAGAACGCGCGCCATCGAAGCCATCACCGGCGCCGACGACTTCGACGCCGACCTCGCCGAACGCTACGGCTGGATCAACCGCGCCCTGCCGGACGCCGCACTGGACGGATTCGTGGAGCGCCTGGCCAAGCGCATCGCCGGCTTCCCGCCCGCCGGGATCAGGGCCGCCAGGCGCGCCGTCAACGACCTCACACTGCCGGACCGGGCGAACGTCCGTTCCGACGCGGCCACCTTCCTCGGCCTGGTCGCCCTCCCCGAGACCCGTGAGCGCCTGGACCACTCGGCGAGCCGGGGCCTGGGGGCACCCGGTGGGCTCGAACGCGACCTGGGCGCGGCGGTGGCGGAGTCCGGCGGCTGAGGCGGGAGCCGCCACGGCCTGTCCGCCATCAGCCGCTCAACCCTCCTTGTGCGCGGGCAGCTCTGAGGCTGTTTCGGGTTTCGTGTGGAGGATCTCGCGGGCCTGGTCCGCGGCGCGGGCGATGCTCTCGGAGACGAAGTCGAGGAAGCGGGCGGTGTTCTCGAGGCGGGTGGCGGCCGGGGTGCCGGCCCCCAGGACGCCGACGCCCTGCCGTGCGGTCTCGGCCACCTGGGCGGTGGACCGGGCGCTGGCCATCATCGACTCGTACATGATGTCGTCGTCGATGACGTAGCGCTCGCGGCGGCGTTCGTCGCGTTCCCGGCGGACGAGGTCCTGACTCTCGAGGAACGCGACCGCCTTGGAGACGGACGCCGCGCTGACCTGGAGGCGCTGGACGAGTTCGGACGCGGTGAGACTGCCCGTGTCACTGATGGAGAGGCAGGCCATCACCCGGGCCATCATCTTGGGCATGCCCGACTGCATGAAGACGGTGGTGAGCGTCTCCTCGTACTGACGAACGGCCTCGGGATCGCGTCCGTGCTCCTGCGGGGGCGCCTGCTGCCCTCGGGGCACGGACCGGGTGTGCCGGTGGGCGCGGCGTTCGGTGGCACGGTGGGCGAGGTCGGCGCGGTAGGCGGTGGGGCCGCCGTTGCGCATGACCTCGCGGGTGATCGTCGAGGTGGGACGGTCGAGGCGTCTGGCGATCTCCGCGTAGGCGAGGCCGTCGGCCAGTCCCAGCGCGATCTGCTGGCGTTCCTGCTGGGTGAGTCGGCCTCCCGGCATCGCGGGTCTCCTTCGTGGTTCGGGGTGCCTCCAGCATAGCGTTCACTTCCAGTTCATTGCAACGAATGGATGAGCCGTGTTGCGTTAGGCGGCAGGATCGTTGCAACGATTTCTACATCTTGAGCTGCAATTATTGGGTTTCCATGCAACGACGTCGTTGTCTGATCAGTGAATGCAACGTAGCGTTTCCTGCATCAGAAACAACGAGCCCAAGGAGAGCACGATGCAGAAGTTCGACACCGCCGCCCCTGTCTCCGCCGTCCTCGACATCCCCGCGGGACGCATCCGGTTCATCGCCGCCGACCGGGCCGACACCACGGTCGAGATCCTGCCCGCCGACGCCTCCAAGAGCCGCGATGTGAAGGCGGCGGAGGAGATCGAGGTCGCGTACGCCGACGGCGTCCTGCGGATCGAGACCCCGGCGGCGAAGAACCGGATCCTCGGCCACTCCGGATCCGTCGAGGTGACCGTCCAGCTGCCTGCCGGCTCCCGCGTCGAGGCGAAGGCGGCCCTCGCCGAGCTCCGGGGCGTCGGACGGCTCGGCGACGTCGCCTTCGAGGGCGCGCAGGCCTCGGTCAAGCTCGACGAGACCGAAGGCGCCCGCCTCACCCTCCAGGCCGGCGACATCTCGGTCGGCCGCCTGGGCGGCCCCGCGGAGATCCGCACCCAGAAGGGCGACATCCGCATCGCCGAGGCCGTGCGCGGCACCGTCGCGCTGCGCACCGAGCACGGCGGGATCTGGGTCTGCGCCGCCCGCGGAGTCTCCGCCTCCCTGGACGCCGGCACCGGCTACGGCCGTATCCACAACGCGCTCAAGAACACCGACGGCGCCGCCGCCGGCCTGGACATCCACGCGACCACCGCCTACGGCGACATCACCGCCCGCAGCCTGTGAACCCCGAGCCCGCAGAGGAGTACTCCACATGACCGACCTGGCCATCGCGGCGAACGGACTGCGCAAGTCCTACGGCGAAAAGGTCGTGCTCGACGGCGTCGACCTGGCCGTCCCGGAAGGAACGATCTTCGCCCTGCTCGGCCCGAACGGCGCCGGCAAGACCACCGCCGTGAAGATCCTCTCCACCCTCATCTCCCCCGACCCCGCTTCCGGCGAGATCCGCGTCGGCGGCCACGACCTCGCCACCGCCCCACAGGCCGTGCGCGCCGCGATCGGCGTCACCGGGCAGTTCTCCGCCGTCGACAGCCTGATCACCGGCGAGGAGAACATGCTCCTCATGGCGGACCTGCACCATCTCTCCCGCCGCGAGGGCCGCCGCACCACCGCCGAGCTGCTGGAGCGCTTCGACCTCACGGAGGCCGCGAAGAAGCCCGCCTCCACCTACTCCGGCGGCATGAAGCGCCGCCTCGACATCGCCATGACCCTGGTCGGAGGCCCCCGGATCATCTTCCTCGACGAGCCGACCACCGGCCTCGACCCGCGCAGCCGCCACAACATGTGGCAGATCATCCGCGAACTCGTCACCGGCGGTGTCACCGTCTTCCTCACCACCCAGTACCTGGAGGAGGCAGACGAACTCGCCGACCGCATCGCCGTCCTCGACAACGGCGGGATCGCCGCCGAGGGCACCGCCGACGAGCTCAAGCGGCTCATCCCCGGCGGACACGTCCGGCTCCGCTTCACCGACCCGGCCGCCTACCAGTCCGCCGCCGCGGCACTGGGCGAGGTGACCCGCGACGACGAGTCGCTGGCACTGCAGATCCCCAGCGACGGCAGCCAGCGCGAACTGCGCTCCGTCCTCGACCGGCTGGACTCCGCCGGTGTCGAGGCGGACGAACTCACCGTGCACACCCCCGACCTCGACGACGTCTTCTTCGCACTGACCGGCGCCGGCGTGCCCGCCCAGCCCAACCAGCCCAACCAGCCCGAGGAGGCTGTCCGATGAGCACCCCGCCGGCTCCTGCCCGTCCGACTCCCCCGGCTCCCCCGGCTCCCCCGGCTCCCCCGGCTCCCCCGGCTCCCACCCGCCCGACCCGGTTCTCCCTCGCCGTGCGCGACTGCGCCACGATGCTGCGCCGCAACCTCCTGCACGCCCGGCGCTACCCGTCGCTCACCCTGAACCTGCTGCTGACCCCGGTCATGCTGCTGCTGCTCTTCGTCTACATCTTCGGCGACACCATGAGCGCGGGCATCGGCGGCGGCGGTCCGGACCGCTCCGAGTACATCGCCTACATCGTCCCGGGTCTCCTCCTGATGACCGTCGGCAGCACCGTGGTCGGCACCGCGGTCTCCGTCTCCAACGACATGACCGAGGGCATCATCGCCCGCTTCCGCACGATGGCGATCCACCGCGGCTCCGTGATCGTCGGACACGTCATCGGCAGCGTGCTGCAGTCGGTCATCAGCGTGGTCCTCGTCGGCGCCATCGCCGTGGCCATCGGCTTCCGATCCACCGATGCCACCGTCCTGGAGTGGCTCGCGGCGTTCGGGCTCCTCGTGCTCTTCGCCACGGCGCTCACCTGGATCGCGGTCGGCATGGGCCTGGTCAGCCCGAACGCCGAGGCCGCCGGCAACAACGCGATGCCCCTGATCCTGCTGCCGCTCCTGTCCAGCACCTTCGTCCCGATCGACGCGATGCCGGGCTGGTTCCAGCCGATCGCCGAGTACCAGCCGTTCACTCCCGCCATCGAGACCCTGCGCGGCCTGCTGCTCGGCACCGAGATCGGCGACAACGGATGGCTCGCCGTCGCCTGGTGCCTGGGCCTCGCGGTGCTCGGCTACTTCTGGTCGACCTCGAAGTTCAACGACGACCCGAAGTAACCGCCGTGACCACGCGGGCCACCTCCCGCAACTCGTGCCACCCGAGGGCGGCGTACCCCGACACCCCGTCGGCGTACGCCGCCCTGTCCGATCGGGGCTCCCCTCTCGTCCGGTTCGAGTGGGCCGTCAGGTGTCGTCCGGCAGGACCGCTGGATCGTGGAGCAGGTCTTCCCGTCGCCGTAGGCCGTCGCCGTACTCCTGACGTGGGGGTGGCCCCGCCGAGCCGGCCTGGTACTCCTCCAGCGGAACGAGGTCCCTCTCCCAGGCGGACAGCACGGGCTCGACGACCCGCCACGCCTCCTCGGCCTCGTCGCCGCGGATGGAGAGGGCGGGATCCCCCGTCAGGACGTCAAGCAGGAGCCGGCCGTAGGCGGGCAGGCCCGGTGGTTCCATCTGCGCGGTCAGCGAGAGCGGGGTGAGTTCGTGGGCGTGGGAGCCGATGCCCGTCAGATCGAGGGTCAGCCCTTCCGGCTCGAGCTGGAAGCGAAGCACGTTGGGCAGGGCGTCTCCGCCGTGGCCGAAGGGCAGGTGCGGCACGGAACGGAAGCGCACCGCCACCTCCTTGCGGTCCGCCTCGAGTGCTTTGCCACTGCGGAGCCGGAAGGTGGTTCCGGACCAGCGCCAGCTGTCCAGTTCCAGCTCCACCTCCGCGAAGGTCTCGGTACGGCGCTGGGGGCTCACGCCTTCCTCGTCGACGTACGCGGGAACGTCGTGGTCACCGATCCTGCCGGACAGATAGCGCGCGCGGCGCGTGCGGTGCACGACGTCGTACTCGGTCAACAGCCGCACCGACCGCAGTACGTCGACCTTCCGGTCGCGCAGGTCCCGCTCGCCGAGGGTGATCGGCGGTTCCATGGCCACCAGGCAGAGCAACTGCAGCAGATGGTTCTGGAGCATGTCCTTGAGCGCCCCGACGTGGTCGTAGTAGCCGGCCCTGCCCTCCAGCGCGAGAGTCTCGTCCCAGACGATCTCCACTTCGGCGATGTGGGTGCTGTTCCAGATGGGCTCCAGCACACGGTTGGCCAGGCGGCTGCCCAGCACGTTCTGGACGGTCGTCATGGCCAGGAAGTGGTCGACCCGGAAGACCGCCTGCTCCGGCACGAGGTCGGCGAGCAGCAGGTTCAGTTCCTGCGCGCTCGCCAGATCCTCGCCGAACGGCTTCTCCAGCACGATCCGGCTGCCCGTCGGCAGACCCGCGTCGTGCAGCGCGGTGACCACGCGGGGGAAGAGTGCCGGCGGGAGCGCGAGATAGACGGCGACGGGGCCCTCGCCGGCGACGGCCGCGGCGACGTCGGCGCGGTCGGTGACATCGGCCCGCAGGTAGCGGGCCTGGGCCGCGACCGCCTCCTTGGCCTCGGCCGGAAGGGTGCCGCCGTGGCGGTCGAGCTGGGCGGCGACCCACTCCCGGTACTGTTCGCTGCTCCAGTCCTCCCTGCTCGCGCCGGTCAACTCCAGTCGGCCGACAGGATGTCCCGCCGCCCGAAGGGCGGCCAGGGCCGGCAGCAGGTATCGCGCCGTGAGGTCCCCTGTGCCGCCGAAGACGGCGAGCCGGTTGATCATCCCTTCCTGCCTTCCTTCGCCCGGGCGAGGTTCACGCCACTGGCGATGACCCCGATGTGGCTGAACGCCTGGGGGAAGTTGCCCATGAACTCTCCTGTGGACGGGTTGATCTGCTCCGACAGCAGTCCCAGCGGGCTGGCCCGGCCGCACAGCGAGGCATACAGCTCTTCGGCCTCTTCGATCCGGCCCTGGGCGACCAGGTTGTCGACCAGCCAGAAACTGCACAGCACGAAGGCGCCCTCGTCGCCGGCCAGGCCATCGGGCGACTCCTCGTGCAGGTAGCGGTAGAGCAGCCCGTCACCTGCCGACAGGCGCTCGCGGATGGCCGTGGCCGTCGCCACCATCCGCGGGTGATCGGCCGCCACCACGTGACGCATCGGGAGCGCGAGCAGGCTGGCGTCCAGGATGCCGCCGCCGTCCAGGTGTGCGCTGAGGGTCTGCGCGTCCTCGTCCCAGGACTGCTCCAGGATGCGCCGGCGCAACTGGTCGGCCGCGGCGCGCCATCCGGCGACCCGTCCGGGCAGGCCGAGCCGCTCACCCATCTGCGCGGCCCGGTCCAGGGCCACCTGACAGAGCCCGGCCGAGTACGTGAACACCCGGCCCTCGCTGCGCACCTCCCAGATGCCCTGGTCCGGCTGCCGCCAGGCCTGCTCCGCGGTGTCGGCCAGGTTGGCCAGGCCGGCCCACAGCGCGGGCTGGATCTCACCACCGGAGCGCAGCCACTGGTCGGCGCAGTCCAGGATCTCGCCGTAGACGTCGTGCTGACGCTGGTCGGCCGCGCCGTTGCCCCAGCGGACCGGTCTCGAGCCCTGGTAGCCCTCCAACTCGCCGTCCTCGACCTCGTCCGGCACCGGATAGCCCCGGAGGTCGTACATGATCCGGGGCCGTCCGCTGTATTCGAAGGCGTCGAGAACCCAGCCGAGGAAGGCGTCGGCCTCGCCGCAGAAGCCGATGCGCCGCAGGGCGAACACGGCGTAGGCCGCGTCGCGGATCCAGGCATAGCGGTAGTCCCAGTTGCGGATTCCGCCGATCGGCGCGGGCAGGGAGGAGGTGGGTGCCGCGACCAGTGAGCCGTTGGCCCAGTCGTCGCACAGTTTCAGCGTCAGCGCGGCGCGCCTGACCAGGGGTTCCTCGGGACCGCCGTAGTCGAAGTGCTTCATCCAGCGGCGCCAGGCGTCGACGGTTCCTCGCAGCATCGCGTCGGTGTCGAGCCGGTGGTGCCGATGGAAGCGGCCCCAGGACAGCACGAGGTCGAGCCGATCGCCCTGCTGGAGCTCATGTGTGCTGCGCAGGCCGGTCAGGGGACGGTTGGACCGCAGGTGGAGCCGCAGGTCGGGCTGCCGGGAGGGGCGCACCTCCAGTCCGCTGAACAAGGCCCGCACCTGCGCACCGCCGCGGGGCTCCAGCTCGGCTCGCAGGCGGACGTTCCCGGCCAGCACGACCGCCGAACGCACGAGTTCGGACCGATCCGCAGGTGCGTCGTCGGTGAGGTCGACGCCGGAGCGCAGGGCCAGCGCGTCGGTGACGCGCACCAGGCCGGTCGGACTGCGCAACTCGGTCGTCAGTACGCCGGTATCCGGTTCATAGCGCTGCCGCGCCTCCACCAGGTCCTCCGGCGCCAGGGTGAAATGCCCGCCCCGTGCGTGATCCAGCAGGCCGCAGAACAGGGGGTCGGCATCGAACCGGGGCAGACACATCCATGAGATGGCGCCGTCCAGGCCGACCAGCGCGGTGGTCGCGCCGTCTCCGATGAGGCCGAGGTCCTCCAGCGGCAGGTAGCCCTTCCGCCTGCGGACCGGCCGGAAGGGTGGATCGGGATCGTGCATGCCGCCTCGTTTCCGCAGCGCCAGGGGACAACCGCGCGCCCTGGAGGCGCACACCCTCGAAGGTGGTCGCCTAGAAGGCGATCATCACTTTCACGACGTCTTCGATCTTCTTGTCCGAGACCTCGAAGGCCCGTTCCATGTCGTCGAAGCGGAACTCGTGGGTCGTCAGGTGCGACGGGTCGACGCGCTGCGTCTGCAGCACCCGCAGAAGGCGTTCCATGCGCAGCCTCCCGCCGGGGCAGAGCCCGGTCGTGATCGTCTTGTCCGCCATGCCGACGCCCCATTCGACGCGCGGGATGCGCACGAATTCGCCTTCGCCGAAGTACCCGGTGTTGGAGATCGTCCCGCCGGGCTTGGTGACCTTGACGGCGGTCTGGAACGTCACGTCCGCGCCGAGTGCCTCGATGGCGGTGTCGACTCCCTGTCCCTGGGTCAGCTCGAGGATCCGCTCGACGACGTCCTCCTTGGTGAAATCGACGATCTCGTCGGCGCCGTACGTTCGCGCGAGCTGTTGCCGGCTGGGGACCGACTCGACCCCGATGACGAGACCGGCGCCGCGGAGCCTGGCCCCGGCTGTCGCCATCAGCCCCACCGGCCCCTGCGCGAGAACGGCGACGGTCCCGCCCGTCGGGATGTTTCCGTTCTCCGCGCCCATGAATCCGGTGGAGAGCATGTCGGCGCAGTAGACCGCGTCCGCGTCGGAGATGCCGTCGGGGATTTTGGCGAGGTTGGCATCGGCGTCGTTCACATGGAAGTACTCGGCGAACACCCCGTCCTTGGAGTTCGCGAACTTGAAGCCGCCGAGCGGCGCCCCGGACTGCGAGGGGTAGCCGTTCTGGGAAGCCAGGTCGCCCCAGTCGGGAGTGATGGCGCCGACCAGCACACGGTCGCCGGGCTGGAAGTCCTTCACCTCGCTCCCCACGGTGTCCACGACGCCCACCGCCTCATGTCCCAGCGTCAGGTTCTCCCGGGGCCCGATGCCACCCTGGACGGTGTGGGAGTCGGAGGTGCAGATGAGGGCCCGGGTCGTCCGCACGAGGGCGTCGCCAGGACCCAGCTGCGGGACGGGCTTCTCCATGAAACCCACCCGCCCGATTTCCTTCATCACGAACGCCTTCACTGCGCTGTCCCTCCTGCGGGGCCGGCCGCGCCGCTGTCGCTGCCACATTTCCGGGGATGGTGAGCGATCGCGATCCAGCCGCTCCGGCGGCAATGCTTTCCGGTGAAAACAGGGAGCCGCTCGGCGCAGACGGCGTTCTCGTCCGGCTGAACCGCGCCGGGGCCTTGCTAGCGTCGGACTCCGCACGCAGGGCGGAGGACGCTGTGAATGACAAGGGCACGGGGCGCGCCTTCATCGGGTCGTTCACCTCGGCAGGCGGGCGCGGGATCGTCATGGTCGAAGCGGACCCGCACACCGGAACGCTGTCCGCGCCCAGCACCGTCGACGCCATCGCCGATCCGTCGTATCTCGCCGTCGGCCGCACGCGGACCGGCCCGGTGCTCTACGCCGTGTCCGAAACGGCGCCGGGGGCGGTCGCCGCCTATGACGTCGCCGGTCCGGTGCCGCGTCCGCTCGGCGCACCCGTCCCGGTCGGCGGAGACGGCCCGACCCATCTCTCGGTCACGCACGGCCACGTGCTGACCGCCAACTACGACTCCGGCAGCGTCAGCGTGCTGCCCGTCGCAGCGGACGGCACCCCGCGGTCCCCCGTCAGCGTGCTGCGTCACGAGGGCGCGGGACCACACCCCGAGCGCCAGCTGGCCGCGCACGCCCACCAGGTGCTCCCCGATCCTTCGGGACGCTGGGTGCTCAGCGTCGACCTCGGCACCGACTCGGTGCGGATCTGCTCTCTGGACGCGGCGGCGGGAGAACTGACGCCGCACGGCGAGACCTCGCTGCCGCCCGGCACCGGCCCGCGGCACCTTGCCTTCCATCCGTCCGGACGCCACGCATACGTGCTCGGTGAGCTGCGGCCCACCGTGACCGTGTGCCGCTGGGACGCGGCGGCCGGGACGCTCGAGCCGACGGGAGAGACACCGCTGTTCCCCGACGGAGCCCCGGACCCCGTCTCCCCGTCCGCCCCGGTCGTCTCACGCGACGGCCGGCATCTGTGGGTGGCCGTACGCGGCCCCGACACCGTCGCCGTACTCGCACTCGACGGGACCGGTGAGCAGGCGGAGGTGGTCGCGTCGGTGCCGTGCGGGGGCCAGTGGCCACGCGACCTGGCGCTGGACCCCTCAGGCACCCGGCTGTACGCGGCGAACGAGCGCTCCGGCGACGTCACATGGTTCGACCTCGAAGACACAGCGGGCGTACCTCGCCGCGCGGGCTCACTGTCCGTACCGGCGGCATCCAGCATCGTCTTCGTCTGACACCCGTCACTCGTCCCGGTCGCCGGGCTCATCGGCCCCGGCACGGACCACGACGACCGGACAGGAGGCGTGCTGAGTGCAGTGCTGGGCGACGGATCCCAGCAGCAGCCCCGCGAAACCGCCGAGACCCCGGCTGCCGACCACGAGCAGGGACGCCTCGCGGGACGCCCGGAGCAGCACACTGGCGGGGGTGCCGTAGCGCACCTCGGTCCGCACCTCCACCGGTGGCCGTGATCCCACGGTTTCCTCGACAGCCTGCCCGAGCTCTTCACGTGCCCGGCCTTCCAGAGCCGCTTCATCGCTGCTCGACGGGGGCAGCCAGCCGAGCGCGCCGTGAAACTGCGGAAAGTCCCAGGCCGTCACCGCCTCCACCACACCACCGGTGAGCTTCCCCTGGCGCACCGCCCAGCGAAGGGCCTGCTTCGACGAGTCCGAGCCGTCCACCCCGACCACGATGCGGTCCGTCTGCTCGCTTCGGTCAGCCATGGCATCTCCTCGACGTGAGGTTCACTGTTGTGCCTGATCGTCCATGCCCTGGAACGGGTGGCCAAGCGCTGAGCCCCGGCAGCCCGCCGTGTCCTTCGCCGTCCACCGGATCAGCCGGACGGAGTGGGGCGTTCGCCGACCAGCAGCTCGCCTGTCGCCGCCATGTCCGGCGCGACACCGTCCGGTGCCGACCGCACGGACCGCCGGGCGACCGCGGCGTGGTTCGTCTCCGGAGCCGGCCGCCGCGACGACGCCCCAGGCGGGGTCCAGGTGCCCGTACCAGCGGGGTGCCCAGAAAAATCGGCTCCAAAGGGACAGGGGCGGCCGAGACCGGCCTGGGGCGGACCCGCCCTGCCTCGGAGACGACCCGTGACTCGCGGTGGCCGGCGGGCTCCTGGGCTGCTCGTCGAGCCCTGTTCGCCGCTCCCGCCGTCGGCCGCCGGCGCTCCCGAACGGCCCGGCCCGCGCCGCTGGGTAGGGTCGGGGCGTGGACCGCAGGAGCAGGCAGCCGGACGACGCGTTCGCCGGGGAAGCGCGGGGCGAGCTGTCACCCCGGTCGGCCCGGGCGCTGTGGTGGGGGTCGGCCGGTCTGGTGCTCGCGGTCCTCGGCACCTCGGTGCTCGTCGCCGGCGCGGAGCAGGGCCGGCGGCTGCCGGTGGCCGTGGCCCTGGTCCTCGCGCAGGTCTGCGCCCTGAGGTGGCAGACGCGCGCCCCCGTCGCCGTACTGGCCGCGAACGCGGCGACGGGGCTCGCGGTGTGGGCGCTGCTGCCCGCGGTGACCCTGACGGGGGCGCTGCTCGCGGCGCAGGTCGCGTTGTGCGTGCTGTCGGCCACCAGGCCGCGGCGGGTGTCGGTGCGGGCGCTGGCGGCGATGTGCCTGCCGGCGCCGGCGGCGTTCGGGGCGGGCGGCCCCGCGGGGCTGGCGGTCTATCTGCTGACGGTGGTCCTGGCGTGGACCGCGGGGCAGTGGCGCAGGGCGCAGCAGGCACGGACCAGGGCGGAGGCGCATCGGGCCGTGGTGGAGGAGCGCGCGCGGATCGCGCGCGAGGTGCACGACGTCGTGGCACACACCCTGTCGGTCATGGTCATCCAGGCGGGCGCCGCCGACGACGTGTTCGGCGAACGCCCCGAACAGGCGCGTGAGGCGCTGCGGGCCATCGAGACGGGCGCCCGCTCCGCGCTCGGCGAACTGCGCCTGCTGCTGCGTGCGTTCCGTCTCGACGCGGAGGAGGACGGGGCGCGGGAGCAGCGGGAGCCGGGGCCCTCGCTCGCGCGCCTGGACGAGCTGGCCGACACCGTGCGCGCGACCGGGATGACCGTGCACATGCACCGCGAGGGCCTCACCGACGGACTGCCGGCCGCGGTCGGCCTGGCGGCGTACCGGATCGTCCAGGAGGCCCTCACCAACACGCTGCGCCACGCGGCCGACGCCGACGAGGTGAGCGTGCGCGTGACTGCCGAAGGAGAGTGCGTGAAGGTCACGGTGGTCGACAACGGGCGCACGCCGCATGGCAGTTCGCTCGTGGTGGGAGCGGGTCGTGGTCTTGTCGGGATGAAGGAGCGCGCACGGCTCGTGGGCGGCAGCCTGCGCGCCGGTCCGCTGCCCGGCGGGGGGTTCGAGGTGGCGGCCCGGCTGCCGGTGGAGCACGCGTCATGACGCTGCGCGTGGTGGTGGCCGACGACCAGGCCCTGGTCCGTACCGGCTTCCGCATGATCATCGACGCCCGGGACGACCTCGAGGTGGTCGGTGAGGCGTCCGACGGCCAGGAGGCGGTGCGGCTGACGCGGGAACTGGCGCCCGACGTGGTGCTGATGGACGTACGCATGCCCGTCGTGGACGGCATCGAGGCGACCCGGCGGATCGCGGAGTCCGGCAGTCGCGCCCGGGTGCTCGTGCTGACCACCTGGGACGTGGACGCGCACGTGGTCGCCGCTCTGCGGGCCGGGGCGAGCGGCTTCCTGCTGAAGGACATGCGCCCCGGTGAGCTCGTCGACGCGATCCGCCTCACCGCACGCGGCGACGCGCTGCTGGCGCCCGCCGTGCTGAGCCGCGTTCTCGACCGCTTCCTGCGCACCACGCCCGACCCGGCGCCGCCGCCCTCCCTGCAGGACCTCTCCGGCCGCGAGCGGGAGGTGCTCACCCTGATCGGGCAAGCGCTGTCGAACGCGGAGATCGCCGAGCGGCTGCGCCTTTCGGAGGCCACCGTCAAGAACCACGTCACCGCGGTGCTGCGCAAACTGGGCCTGCGCGACCGCGTCCAGGCCGTCGTCGCCGCCTATGACCACGGTCTCGTGGAGCCGCGCGGCCCCTGACGGCACCGCCTCCTCCTCGAGGAGGAGGCCGGGCGGCCATCCTCCTGCGTTCCCACTGCCGGTCCGTTCCCGTGGCCGATCCGCGGCCGGGGTGCCCGGCCATAGCGTCGAGGTGTGATCGACGACCTGCCCTGCCTCATATATCTGCTCGCCCACGACGAAGCGGCCGAAGGCCCCTACGACCGTTCCCGGACGGAGCTGCTGGTCCGTGCCGCCGCCCTGGTCGACCTCGCATCGCGCGGCCGGCTGGAGGAGGACGGCGGCACGGTCACCGTGTCCGGCACGGAACCGACCGGCGACCCCGTCCTGGACGGTGTCCTGCGCGACGCCGCCTCCGGGCACGGCTGGAAGCACCTCGTGCGCCGCCACCGCGAGCGGACCCTGACGGAGGTGGAGGACCGGCTCGCCGCGGCGGGACTCCTCACCGTGAAGGCGCCCCGCACTCCCTTCGGCACACGGCGGCTGACCGTGACGGACCGCGCCGTGCCCACCGCGCTCCACGCCCGCGTGTCCGCGGCGCTGCACGGGGACGGCCCCGTGCGGGAGATCCCCGCCGCCGACGCCGCGCTGCTGGCGCTGGCCGCGGCGGGCGGCGTCCGCTCGGTCGTGTCACGGCAGGACCGGAGGACCTTCCGGGACCGGATCGACGCCTGCACGGGGCGTCTCGCCGCCCTCGCGCCCGGCCTGGAGAAAGCTGTACGCGCTCTGCCGACGACCATGATCGCCGCACAGGGCGGCATGGGCGGCAGCTGACCGGATGGGGAGATGACGAACATGCACGGCCTCCTGACCACCCTGGGCTGCGCCCTGACCGCCGTACTCGCGACGGCCTGGTCCGCAGCACCACCGACGGAGCCCACCCGGCCCGCCACCGCCACAGCCACAGCCACAGCCACAGCCACAGCCACAGCCACAGCCACGACGGTACGCACCCACGACGGCCTGGTGCGGGGCGCCGCCCACGACGGCTACCGCACCTTCGAGGGCATCCCCTACGCGGCGCCCCCGGTCGGCGGGCTGCGCTGGGCGCCACCCCACCACACGGCCCCCTGGACCGGCGTACGGGACGCGACCCGGCCCGCGAGCGCCTGCCCGCAGCCGGCCGGCGAGGTGCCCGGCGGCAGCACCGACGAGGACTGTCTGCACCTGAACGTCACGACGCCCGACGGCGCGGGACCGGCACGCCCCCGGCCGGTGATCGTGTGGCTGCACGGCGGCGGCTTCACCACCGGAACGGGCAGTTCGTACGACGCCCATCGCATGGCCACCCGAGGCGACGTCGTGGTCGTCACCGTCAACTACCGCCTCGGCGCCCTCGGTTTCCTGGCGCACGGCAGGCTGCCCGGCTCAGGCACCTTCGGCCTGGCCGACCAGCAGGCGGCGCTGCGCTGGGTCCGCGCCGAGATCGGCGCCTTCGGCGGCGACGCGCACCATGTGACGCTGGCCGGTGAGTCGGCGGGCGGCTACAGCGTCTGCGCCCAGCTCGCCTCACCCGCCGCCGCGGGGCTCTTCGACCGGGCGATCATCCAGAGCGGCCCGTGCACGGGCCGCCCCGACCGGCCGTTCGCCCCTTCCTCCGTCCCCCTGTCCACGGCGCGCGCCGAGGGCGCGGACCTCGCCGCGAAGGTCGGCTGCGGCTCCGCCCACGACGTGCCGGCCTGCCTGCGGCGCGTGGACGTCTCCCGGCTGCTCGCGGCCCAGGACACCGATCAACAGCCCGCTCACGCCACCCCGTTGCTGCCCGGCGACCCCGCGGCGGCGATCGCCGCCGGCCGCTTCCACCGCGTCCCCGTGCTCATCGGCAACAACCACGACGAAGGCAACGGCTGGGCCGCCGGGATCGTCCGGGCCGGCCACCCCGTGACCCCCGGCACCTGGCCCGACGTCGCGGCCACCTTCTTCCCCTCTCCGGGGCAGGCGAGGGCGATCGTCCGCGAGTACCCGGTGCACCGCACCGACGGCGGCCCGGTGTTCGGCGCGGTCATCGGCGACGCGAACTTCGCCTGCCCGACGGCGCGCGCCGACGGCCTGCTGGCCGCCCATGTGCCCGTCTGGCGCTACGAGTTCGCCGACGAGCACGCCCCGCCGCTCACCCCGGGCACGCCGCCGTTCCCCCTCGGCGCACCGCACGCGAGCGAACTGCCCTACCTGTTCGACCTGGGCGGCCGCCCCCGCGACCTGACCGCCGCACAGCACCGACTCGCCGACACCATGATCGACTACTGGACCCGTTTCGTCCGCACCGCCGACCCGAACGGTCCGTCGTCACCGCACTGGCCCCGGCAGACGGTGCTGTCGCTGGCGCCGGACCACATCGTCCCCACCCGCACGGCACAGCCCCGCCACCACTGCGCGTTCTGGAACGCCCTCGGGTGACCACGGAGACGTCCTCCCCGCGGGGAGGACCGGGCGGTCCGTGCAACTGCGCTGCTGTACCTGGCCTACAGCGACCAGTGCACAACCACCCCCGTCATTAGCCCACCTGGCCGGGTGCAACTGTGCCGGTCAGCGGTCCACGCGGTCTCCCGTGCTTGCATCCTGCGAGGAGGCTCATGACATGACTGACGAGAGACAGCAGAACACCCGCTCCCGACTCACCGCATCCCGGCGTCGTCTGCTGACGGCGGCCGCCCTGGCGCCCGTGGCGACCGGTTTGCCGGTCCGGGCCCACGCCCTGTCCGCCGGACCGGCGGACCGCGCCCTGGTCGCGCCGGTGATGACCAAACTGACGGACTGGGCGGCCGTGGGCGCGGCTCTCGGCCGGCCCGGCGACATGAAGCGCTTCATGTATCACACGGGCTTGCCGCGCCGGGACCTCAAGGTCTACTCGCGCGGCGTCCGGATCGACCCTGCGCTCGCCCTCGGCACCCACGTGTCCTTCGTCCGATACGCGGACCACAGCACGCTCCTGATGGGTGACGCCGTGGTCACCGAACGCGAACTGCAGCGCTTCTGCGACGTCCTGCAGGACCACGGGATCATGCAGACCGCCATCCACAAGCACCTGCTCGCCCACGAGCCGGATGTCTGGTGGGTGCATCTGCACGCCCACGGTCAAGATCCGGTCACCGTCGCTCGCGGTCTGCGCGCCGCATTCGCCGGCACCGGTACTCCACCGGCCGAACCCGCCACCACCGCTGCGCCGCCCGTCGACCTGGACACCGTCGGCATCGACGCCGCGATGGGGGTCAAGGGCGTCGCCGACGGCAAGATCTACAAGTCCACCTACGTCCGCCGCGAGACCGTCGCCGACGGCCACCTGGCCCTGCCGCCGGGGCTGGGCTCGACCACCTCCGTCAACTTCCAGCCGCTCGGCGGCGGAAGGGCCGCCCTCAGCGGCGACCTGGTCATGATCGCCAATGAGGTCCAGCCGGTCCTCACGGCCCTGCGACGCGGCGGCGTCGAACTCGTCGAAGTGCACCACCACAACCTCACCGACGAACCACGCCTGTTCTTCGTCCACTACTGGGCTGTCGGCGACGCCGTCAAGCTCGCCAAGGCCGTTCGCCGGGCCGTGAACGTCACCGACGTCGTACCCATGCCTGGAGGAGCCGGCTGATGGCCGCGGACAACAAGACGATCCACTGCCCGTTCGACTTCAGCGAAGCACTCGACTTCGACCCTGCGCTCGCGGACCTGATGCAGCGCGAGACCCCCGCGCGCATCCGGCTTCCGTACGGTGATGCGGATGCCTGGCTGATCACGGGGTTCGAGGCCGTCAAGCAGGTGACCACCGACCAACGGTTCAGCCGGGCGGGCATCATCGGTCACGACTACCCCCGGATGACGCCGGAGCCCATCGTCTCGCCGGAATCGATCAACGTGATGGACCCGCCGCAGAGCAGCCGCGTCCGCCACCTGGCCTCGCAGGCCTTCACGCAGCAACAGGTCGACGGCCTGCGGCACCGGATCACCTGGCTCACGGACCGCCTGCTGGACGACATGGAGAAGGAGGGACCGCCGGCGGACGTGGTCCAGCATCTCTCCAACAGGCTCCCTCAGCACGCCGTCCTGGACCTCCTGGGTATCGAACGGGAGGAATGGCCCCGGATCGAGGAGTCGGTGCACCAGCTGCTCGTCGTCGGCGCGGACAGCAAGGAGGCGGCCGCGACGGCCAAGGCCAATCTGACGGCCTACTTCGCCGAACTGGTCCGACAGCGCCGGAAGTCACCCGGCCCCGACCTCATCAGCGCGATGGCCGCGGCACGGGAGGGCGAGGAGCAGCTCGACGACACGGAACTGGCGGTCATGACGCTGACGCTGGCGCTCAGCGGCCAGGACACGGCGACCTGCCAGATCAGCAACATCATCTACCTGCTCCTGACACGTCCCGAGCTGATGCGGCACCTCACGCGCCGGCCCGAGACCCTGACCGACGTCGTGCACGAGATGCTCCGCGTCATCCCGTTCCGCAAGGGGGTAGGAATCCCACGCGTGGCTCTCGAGGACGTGGAACTGGACGGTGCGCGGATCAAGGCAGGCGACTTCGTGCACGTGTCGTACCTGACGGCCAACCGTGACCCGGAGCGCTACCCGGCCCCGCACGCCCTCGAAGTCGACCGCCCCAGCGCTCCGCACATGACGTTCGGCTGGGGCGGACACCGGTGCATCGCCATGCCGTTGGCCATGGCGGAGCTCGAGGTGGCCATCGGCCGCCTCGTGGAGAGATTCCCCGGCCTGCGCCTCGCGGTGCCGCCGGAGGAGCTGCGGTGGGACACGGCGACGATCAGGCGGTTCCCGCTGGAGCTGCCTGTGGCCTGGTAGGACAGGCCTGGTTCACGGCGTCCAGGTGGAGCGCCTCACCGCACCGACGACCTGGACGCCGTTCGCCATGTCCGCTCGGCACCGGCAGGCCCGCTTCTCACCCGTCGTCCTCGTCCGGGCCGTCTTCGAAGACGAAGAGCGGTTTGGTGCCATGTGCGGGCGCTTCGGCGAGCGAGACGGCTTCGGTGAAGCGTTCGAGCGGGAACGGCCGGCCTCGGGGGATGCTCAGCACCTCGTCGGTGACGAGACCGCGAACCTGGGACAGCGCGCGCAGCGCATCCTCGGGTGAGGCAGTGCCGAACCAGCGGTTCAGCCAGAAGCCACGGACCGTTTTGGTCTCGTAGATGACCGAGCGTGCCTGCAGCGGGATCGTCAGCGCCGCCGGGTCGGTCTGCCGATGGGTGGAGAGCGCGCCGTAGACCACGAGTTCCCCGCCCGGAGCCAATGCCTGGGACACCTGGGCACCCACGGGGCCCGCGACACAGTCGACGGCCTTGCGCACGCCGGCCGGTCCCGCGATCTCGGCCACACGCCGCAAAAGGTCCTCGTCCTCGGTGCAGATGACCTCGTCACCACCGAAGGCTCTGATCTCCTCGACGGCATCGCGCCGCCGCACGACATTGATCGTGCGAATACCCAGATGCCTGGACAGCTGAATGACGAGCCGGCCGACGGTGGAGCCGGCGGCCGTCTGCAGCAGCCATTCACCCGGCTGTACGTCGAGTTCGCGAGTCACGAGGAGCAGCGCGGTCAGCGGATTCACGGCGAGTTGACAGGCGCTGGAGTCGCTCAGCCGGTCGGGGACCGGCAGGAGCCGTCGTGCATCGGCAACGAGGTATTCCTGCCAGGTGCCGGCCACCTGGGGCCCGGGTACCGCCGGGACCGCGGCGGCCACCACGCGCTCGCCGATCCTCAGTCCCTCGGTGTCCGGGCCGAGCGCCTCGATGCGGCCCACGCACTCCATGTGACCCCCGACGGTGGGGAACTCGGGGGAGAAACCGTAGCGGCCACGCAGCACATGCAGATCACTGGCGTGAATCGGAGTCGCCTTCACACGGATCAACGCCTGACCGGCTTCCGGCGTGGGAACAGGCCGGGATTCCAGCCGCAGGACATCGACAGGCTCGCCGACCTTTCCGGCCACGAGCGCGCGCATGGATCGAGGCATGAAAGGCCTTTCGTCGCTCAGCGCCCGGTGCCGGCTCACCGGACGGTGTGCTGGTCCGTCGAGGCCTCGGGAACCTGCCGACTCCGGGACGACTGAGCCAGAACAGGGCGAGGACGGCCGTCACCGGCCACCTCTGTGAGGGCTCCTGGCCTGCGCAGCGTCTGCCCCTATTTTCACACTGGGGTCCGCGCATCGCACCCGTTGCTTGCGGCCTGGAGTGCGGCGGAGGTGGAACAAGAGAGCCACTCCGGCACGGGTCGGCTCAGGAGCCGGGGTCGGCCAGCCAGCGCAGTGCGCTGAGGCTCGGCAGGAAGAAGTACTCGCCGCCACGCGTGGTGACGAAGCGCACGACGTCGTGCAGGCGGCGCCGGACGGGGTGCCGCGGGATGGTGAAGGTTCCCGAGCCGTCATTGTCGCCCGTGAGCAGATCCTTCTCGACGTCGAGGCCGGTGAAGTTGCCGTCGTTGAACCATTGCGACTTCACGAACTCGAACTGACGGTCGAGGTGCGCGTTGACCGCGACGAACACGATGCCGCGGTCGGCGCCGTCGTCGTCCAGGGTGCCGGCCGGCAGCGGCGGCCCGTAGCTGGTGCTCCGCCGAATCAGTCGGTGGAGATCGACGTCACCGATGATCTCCGAGTCGCGCGGATTGGCACGCCTGGCGTGGGCGCCATGGGGGCAGACCGTGCCGTGCGGATCGGACGTGTAAAGGAAGTCGTTGTTGCGCTGCTCGTCCCCCCCGAGGTCCGGATCGTCGTGCTCGGGCGCCAGGATCAAGGGGGCTCCGCTCGGCCAGCGGCCCACGATCTTCGCGGCGAGCAGGGACTCCCCTTCAGGGCTGTCGGCGTTGTCGCGGAGATACCGCCGGAAAGCGGCGACGCGCGTGTGCAGCTTCCGCCAGACCACGAACGTGCCGTTACGGCCCAGCACCTCCGGCGCCGGCATCGGCGGCAGGTTTCCCGTCTCGTCGGGATAGCCCAGCACGAACTCACCCGCCTTGAGGGTGGGACCGCCCCCCGGGGGGTTCTCCGCGCCACTGCCTTCCACCGCGGGATTGCTGATGCCGTCCTTGTAGCCGAAGCTGGTGCGCCCCGAGGCCAGTTGGTACAGCTCCTGCCGATACACCACCTGAACGCCGGGAAGCTGCGCGCGCGCCTGACGAGCCCGTTCGAGGACGACGGCCAGTGACTCCTGGTCGGCGGCGATCAGGGACAGCACGACATGCACCTGCCCAGTGCCGAAGGGCGGCTCCCACTGCGCGGGCGCGCTCTCGCCGGTGTCGCCCAGGAACTCGGCCCGGGCCGCCATGCCCTGCCGGAACTCCTCGGGGAAGCTGTTCAGGGAGGCCTGCGGCACCTGGAGCGCCTCGAGCCCCCGGTACGTCACAGCGACATTGAGGAGCGCCGGCAGGGGCGGCTGCCACCAGTCGGCTGCGGAGTCGACCAGTTCGGCCAGCCGTGCCATCAACTCACGGCCGGCGCGGGGGTCATCCACCCGGAGCAGGATGTACGTGCCGACGTACGGTGACGGCCGGGTACGCAGCACGATGCCCTGAATGTCGTCGAGTTGCAGAGGTGGGCCTTCAACCGTCGTCATCTCGTCCCCTCGGTCAAGCATTGCCCGATTTGTACCAATTATTGGTTCTGTCGGTGCTGTCCGACACGGCATCTCGCGCGATCGACGAGCGTGCGGGCACGGGGAGTCGGCCGCAGCGCGAGGTTCTGCAGCGACAGCCGAAGAGCTTGCTGAGGGTCACCGCCGACCGTCAGCCAGAACTCCGCCGCGTGATCCGCGTACGCCTCGGGGTGGCGTGCCATCAACTCCGCGTAGCGTGCGGCAGCGTGGGCTCGCCAGAACCGAGTCTCCGCCGATGCCTCGAACCTGCCCAGGAGGCGGGCAAGGCGGGTCGCGTGGACGGGATCGTCGCTCACGAGGGCCAGCCGGCGCAGGCGTTCCACCGCCACGGCCGTCCTGCCCTCGGTGGCGTCGGCCTCGGCGAGGTGGCCCTGGGCCGGCACGTAGGACGGCAGTCGGCGTGTCGCAGACTGCAGCCAGAGGCGCGCACGCGCCGGGTCGCCCTCGGCCAGCCACGTCTGCCCGCACTGGAATTCGAGCACGGCGAGCGGGAAGGGACTGACCCCGCGGTAGCCATGTCTCGCTGCCAGACACCACCTCTCGGCCTCAGCCGTCTCGCCACGCTCGGCGTGCCATCGGGCCAGGGCGGCCAGGGCACTGAAGTCATGCCGCTCCGACAGCGCGCGTCGGTGCCGGGCGAGCGCCTCGTCGTACCGCCCGACCGCCTGATGGACGGCGGCTTGCTCTTCGTCCAGACTTCGCCGGTCGAGCCCCAGCGCGGCCGCCGCGTCGAGATCGACCTGCGCCGCCGAGAACCGATGAAAGAGGGCGGCCAGCCTGGCGCGGGCCACGCGGGCCCGAGGATCGCTCGGTGCCTGGCCGACGTACACCTCGGCCAGCGACGCGGCGCGCTCGGCCTCGTCGATACGGCCCAGTACGTGCCCGCGCAGGGCGGTCAGCTCGACCAACTCGCCCCACCCGGCACAGGTCAGGCTTCCCCGCGCCGCCCGGCCCGCAAGGCCCTCGATGCGCGCGTCGAGGTTGCCCATCGCGATCAGGCCCGCCGTCGTCGGCGGACCGTCGGAAAGATCGTGTCTCGTCCCGTTGCTCACACGGTCGGCCGTTGTGAAGCCGCCTCTCATGGGCTTGCGGAGGCCGCCGGAATCGAAACCGGTACGGGCGGCTCCAGGTTGGGCGGTGCCAGATACGGAAACTCCCGAGAAGCCGGCGCCGTCGCCCGGTCGACGCCGTCGCTGACCCGTGGGCCGTGGAAGGCGTTGACGATCAGCGTGTACAGCGTGTCGATGACGTCGTCGTTGAGCGAGCGGCCACCACAGGTCGCGTACGGCCGCCCCTCCAGCAGGGCGCGCTCGATCTCGAAGTAGCTGTCCTCGGCGTACGGCCTCGCCACGTCCACGACCAGGAAGTCGGCGAGCAGCAGGTCGGTCAGCGGATGTGTCCCGTCCGGGCCCGTCTGCCAGTCGAGCTTGCCGTCCAGACCGTCGAAGAAGACCAGGTTGGCGTTCAGCCGCGAACGGTAGGCGTCCAGGTAGTGCGGACCCAGCCGGAACGGGTCCTCCTCGTTGTAGAGATCGCGCAGATCCACGACCTTGTTCGCGGTGTCGACCCCGTTCTCCGACATCAGAACGTTCTTCACCTCCGGGCGGCCGAGCCGCTCGAGGCGTAGGGGATAGGGGCCGCTCGTGACGGTTTCCGCGGCAACGGCGAACACGGTGCCCGAGGCCGGACCGAGCCTCCCGGCGACGTCGAACTCGACGACGATGGTCAGGACATCGACGTCCTCCAGCGAGTTGGTGCCCTTCGGGAGGAAGGCGAGCCGCCGCTCAGCCCGCGTCTGCACCTCCTTGCCGACGTCCATGAAGAAGGGATCCATCCGCAGCCCGGCGTAGACGCGTACGCCGTGGCCCTCGCCGCCCCGCTCGTCGTCCACATCGAACACGACCGTCTCCCCGTCCGGGAGCACGCACGTGCCCCGCTGCGTCACCTCCTTGTCGGCGTCCGACTCGACGGGGCCTGAGAACGTGCAGGTGAACGCGTACTCGTCGGCGCCGATCTCGAAGAGCGACCCGGGCTGACCCTGCGCAACGGCTGCGGGTCGCACACGGAACCGGTAGTCGGCGGCGTCGGAGAACAGGACCCCTGGGCGGGCATTGGGGAAGACGTCCATGACGAGGACGAGCCGACCCGTGCGGGAGGGGCTGGGAAATGCGTAGATATCGGCGAGGTCGATGGCTGGATCGATCTCGGCGCGGGTGCCGGAAAGATGGTCGGACATGATGCTGCGACCTCCGCTGACGGGGCCGGGCCGACGACCGGTCGCCGTTGCCGGCCGCCAGGTGTGCCCAGGCGTCATTGCCAGGGCTACGGCGCCTGCGACGCGGGACGACTGCTAGCCGGACGCGGCATCCAGCAACGTGTTGAACGCCTCCGTGACCTTCTGCGCCTTGGCGGTGTCCTCGACCGTCATGGTCGGATTGGAGGCGTACCACATGTCGGCCTCCACGATCTTCGTCGCCAACCAGTCGACGATGTGCGGATCGGCCGCCCCGGGATATCCCTCCGCGACACCTTCGAACATCTCATCGAACCACGGTGCCGCGTTGGCGAAGATGTCCGCCATGTACGGCTTGAAGTCCCCGTCATAAGTGACCGCGCCGATGACCTGGGTGTCGTTGTTGATGAACGTGACACGGAAGTCGTGAACCGTGCCGACGAGTTTCTCGTAGTGAAAGGCGTCTTCCTGGATCTTGGACGCGTTCTGCCGGAACCTCTCCGCCCCACCCGGCTTGGCATCGAAGAGAACGGTGATTTCCGCTACCTCCCCGACCCGCTTGCCGTAACCGTCGGGCTGCCTGGCCACGGCTGGAGTCGCGTCCGCCGGAGTCGCCGCCTTCGCGGAGCTCTGTGTCGTCATGACTCCCTCTCCCTTTGATCGTCTGTCGGCTGGCGTGCGGCGTCTCCTCCGTTCCGAGCGCGTTCCCTACGGCCCCCACAGCCAGCTTTGTCCTCCTCCCGGGCGCAGGCAAGACGATCACTTCCCGGGTCGAAGACGGCTTGTCCACGAAGGTCGGCACGGGCCCGCGGCCGATAACGCCGCACCGCGTCTGACCAGCAAGGATCACCCGATCCCAGTTGGCCGGGAGAGGGCTTGCCCGCGGCCCGCCCCCGGTTTGCGGGCCGTTTCGGAGGAGTCGATCCTGAAAGGAGAGGCATGCCATCCGATCGTATGGACCGAGCGCAGGGGCTGCGGAGCTCGCGGCGTGGGCCGCCGACGCGCCGGGGGGCCGCGCCCTGATCAGGGAGCGGGTTCCAGATGAGGCTTGTCGTCGATCTCAACCGGTGCCAGGGATACGCGCAGTGCGTCTTTCTCGCCCCGGACGTCTTCTCCCTACACGGGGACGAAGCGCTGCTGTTCTTCCCTCGATCGCTTCGAGGACCCCGACCGGTTCGATCCCGGCCGCAAGGACAACGAGCACCTGGGTTTCTACACCGGCATCCACTACTGCTTCGGCGCCCCTCTCGCCCGCATGGAACTACATGTGGCTGTGTCCGAACTGTTCCGCCGGGTCAAGTTCTCGGGGCTGCTCGAGGACCCGCCGCCGTACCGCGCCAACGCGGTGCTGCGCGGCCCCCGCCACCTCCCCGTCGCGATCGAGGGCATCACGGCCTGAGCCCCCGTCATTCCCGCTGTCGCGTCGGCGGCAGTGAGTCGCCTACGGCAACGGCAACAACGTCGTCTGCGCTGCGGGGTTCTTCGCGCTCGCGGTCGTTGAGCTTGCGACGCAGAATCGAGGAGTTGCGGTTACGCATCTTTGCGAACCCGCATGATGTTGCCGAGGGGCCTGTGCTCCGCCGTCGCCCGCCACGGATTCAAGGACAGACTGTCCAGCTTCCTCAGGTTGTCCTCGCCGGAGATGTCCTGCTGCGGGATACGCAGCTTCGCCACGGTGACCGTGACGTCTTTCACCGGCCTCTGCTCCAGGTCGGCACAGAGCTGGATCTGGATGTCGAACTCGTAGGGGCGCTGGCGCAGTTCGGACACCAGAGCCGGCCGGAAGACCTCCGGTGCCGAGGCCAGGTCGAGACTTCGCTGCACCACCTTGCCGGCGATCCGATCAGCATCAGCACCGCCGACGCCGCGCCGCTGTGGACGGCCATCGCAGCGACGACGCAGGCGTCGCTGAGGGCCACCACTCCGCAGGTGAGCGCACCGCGGGCCCAGCGGGTGTCGACGCCGCGCCGGGTCAGCGCGGCGCTGAGTGGGCTGATACCCAGCAGACCGACCATGGCGACCAGCGCGTAGCCGCGCTCTGCGGAGAGCAGCCAACGGGGTCACGGATGCCCCCCATGAGCCGGCGGTGACGTCTGGGGCCGGTCTGGTGAGGGATCCCACAAGTGCCCCGACCACTGGCGCGAGGGCACGTGGAGGGCTATCTTCGATAGGGAGAACGACCGGTCTTCCTACCTAAGAGGATGCCGGCTCTCGGCCTTCCGTCGGGGACCGTCTCCAGGCACGGGAGTGCCAGTGGGTCCCTGTGTACGACGAAGAGAGATCAAAAGGTTCCATGAAAGCAATCCGTGCCCCGGCCTGACCGGAGCCTCGCAGAGGGTCGCTGTTCCGCGCCCCTCCCGAGAGGGTCAGCCCTCCGACCGGATCAGCCGGACCGCGTCCAGCAGCGTCTTGTGGGCGGCCGACCAGTCGTCCAGGTAGCCGGCTGCCATTGCGCCGTCGTACAGCATCAGCAGCGCACCGGCGGCCGACTTCGGGTCGGCGTGGCCGAGCCGGGTGAGCAGGTCCTGGAAAAGGGTGCGGATCCAGTCCCGGTGGGCCGTCACCAGACCGCGGACCGGATGGTCGGCGTCCGGGTATTCGGCGGCAGCGTTCAGGAACGGCGATCCGCGGAATCCGCGCTCGCGGGCGTGCTCGGAGATCGCCTCGAAGATGAGGTCGATGGCTTCCGCGGGCGGGGGCCCGGCGGCCAGCGGTTCGGCCACCTGCCGGTAGTAGGCGTCCTTGGTCAGCAGATAGGCCACGACCAGGTCGTCCTTGGAGGCGAAGTGCCGGTAGAAGGTCGCCTTGGTCACCCCGGCCTCGGCGATCAGCCGCTCCACGCCGATCGCGCGGACGCCCTCGTAATAGAACAGCCGCGACGCGGCCCGGACCAGACGTTCGCGGGGCGGTAGGTCTCCCTCGCTCTTGATCTCTTGACGTGCGGCGTTGGTGGTCTTCTGCCCAGTGCTGCTCACTTCCCCATTGTGCCCTCGGCCGGGCCTTGAGCGGCCTCCACCTTCGTACGGCCCTGCCCGCAGGGCCTTCATCTCCCCATCCCGTGCGGCCCGCGGCATCGTGGCCGTTCACCGAAAGGCTTGAACCATGTCTCGTCGTCTTGAAGGAACTGTCGCCCTGGTCACCGGGGCCTCCAGCGGTATCGGTCACGCCACCGCCCTGGAGCTTTCCCGCGAGGGCGCCTCGGTGGCCCTGGTCGGTCGGCGCGAGGACCGCCTCACCGACCTTTCCGCGGAAATCACCGACGCCGGCGGAAAGGCCCTGGTCGTGCCCGCCGACATCACCGACGCCCAGGCCGCCACGGAAGCCGTCGAACGGACTGTCGAGAGCCTCGGTCGCCTGGACACCCTGGTCAACAACGCCGGCCTCATGCTGCTCGGCCCCGCCCCCGGCGCGGACCTGACCGACTGGCGGCGCATGATCGACATCAACCTCATGGGCCTGATGTACACGGCCCACGCGGCCGTCCCCCACCTGGTCAAGGCAGCGGCCGAGGACCCGCGCCGGGTCGCCGACATCGTCAACATCGGCTCACTCGCGGGCCGCGGCGCCTTCGCCATGTCCGCCGTGTACTGCGCCACCAAGTTCGGCGTCGGCGCCTTCAGCGAGGCCCTGCGCCAGGAACTCGCACGCCAGCACGTCCGCGTCTCCGTAGTCGAGCCCGGCAGCGTCGACACCGAACTGCGCGCCCACAACCCGGCTGTCATTCAGCAGCAGCTCGCGGCTCACATGGGCGACATCGAGCGGCTGCAGAGCCAGGACATCGCCGACACCGTCAGCTACATCGTCACCCGTCCCCGGCACGTGGCCGTCGCCGAGCTGCTCGTGCGCCCCACCGAGCAGATCTGAGCACCAAGTCCGTGGTCAACTGCAAGACTCGGCGGCAGGGCAGGACGTCATCACCGATGACGACACAGGGCTTCCAGTCGCTCTGTCGCCTCGCGGAAAAGCCTGTCGATGTGATGTCGGCCGACCCGCAGGAGCAGGTGGACGGGAGGCCGGGCGTCGATGGCGAGGGTCCAGGTGACGGTCGTCCTCGCGTCCGCCGAGGGCGTCAGGGTCCAGTTCTCCACCAACGCACCGACACCGGGCGCGTTGGATTCCTGGGCGCAGTAGGCGAAGCGCTTGCCGGGGTCCCACGCGATGATCCGTTCGCGGGCCCGGATCACTCGGTACAGGCGGAAGAAGCGCACGGAGCCGACGCCGTAGGGGGGTGAGCCCTCGAAGTGGACGTCGTCCGCCGGGGCGAACCAGCGGGGCCAGTCCTCCGGGTGCTCGGCGAGCTGCTCGAAGAGCGCGTCGGCGGACGCCACTGAACGGCGCAGTCTGAAGACCACTATTGGCCTGTCTCGCATCCATCCCAGGATGGTGCGTTCCGGTTTGACATATTCGCTGCTATCACCTGAGAGGATGTGACGATGATTCTGGTGACCGGCGCGAGCGGGAACGTCGGAACGGCTCTCCTCACTCGTCTTCATGCCGACGGCGTGGCCGCGCGGGCGGCTTACCGTGATCCGCACACCACGGCTCAGGTGATCAGGGCGGGCGGTCAGGCAGTGACGCTCGATCTGGCCATGCCGGACACAATCGGTCCTGCTCTCGATGGCATCGAGGCCGTATTCCTTCTCGGCGCGACGAGTCCCGCCCAAACGACGCACGAACTCAACATGCTGGAAGCCGCCCGTGCAGTGGGTGTCCGGGTGGTCAAGCTGTCGGTCTGGAGGGCCCACGAAGGACTCTCGCCGATCGCCCGCCTGCATCAGCCTGTCGAACAGTCGCTGGTTACGTCCGGTTTGCCCTGGACGATCCTGCGCCCCAACTTCTACCTGCAGAACTTCCTGCGCCAGCCGTCCATCCGCGAGGTCGGGGAGTTCAGCCTCCCATTGATCACTGCACCCATAAGTTTCATCGACATTGGCGATGTCGCCCGTGTCGCTGCGAGGGTTCTCACCACTGATGGCCACGACGGCTGCGTCTACGACCTCACCGGGCCGAAGGCGCTGACCTACGCTGAAGCCGCCGAAGAGTTTTCCGACGTCCTCGGCAGGCCGGTGCGCTACGTGGGCCTACCGGACGACGAAGCGCGCGCGGCAATGCTGATGCGCGGGATGCCGGAGTTCTACGTCGATGCTCTGATCGGAGTTGCCCGCGCTTACCGCGACGGCGGTGCCGAGACCGTCACTTCAACCGTGGCCGACCTCACGGGCCGTGCAGCCATGGGTTTCGCCGATTTCGTGCGCCAGAACCGCAACTTCTTCGACCGACCATGGTCCTGATCGGCCTGCACCCGGTGTGCGATCACCGAAAGCCGGCTCCCTCCTGACGAGCGCCAGGCCATGTTTGCGTTCACCGGCCGCCGGTGGTTCCGGTGTGGTACCTCTTCAGCGCGAACAGGATCAGGAGCCCAGCCCGGACCGGGACGGCAACCAGACCGAAAGAACACCCGAGCCCCCTCCCTGACGGGGAAGGGGCTCGACCGACCACAAAGTCACGTGCTCACGTCAGTGCGCGTGACCGCTCGAAGCCGGCGTCGGACCGGCGTTCTTCACCGTGAGCGGCAGCAGCTTCTTGCCCGTCGGGCCGATCTGGATCTGGGTGTCCATCTGCGGGCAGACACCGCAGTCGAAGCACGGAGTCCAGCGGCAGTCCTCGACCTCGGTTTCGTCGAGGGCGTCCTGCCAGTCCTCCCAGAGCCAGTCCTTGTCCAGGCCGGAGTCGAGGTGGTCCCAGGGGAGGACCTCCTCGTAGGTGCGCTCGCGGGTGGTGTACCAGTCGACGTCGACGCCGAAGGGCTCCAGGGCCTTGTCGGCGCAGGCCATCCAGCGGTCGTAGGAGAAGTGCTCGCGCCAGCCGTCGAAGCGGCCGCCGTCGTCGTAGACCGCGCGGATGACCGCGCCGATGCGGCGGTCGCCGCGGGAGAGCAGGCCCTCGACGATGCCCGGCTTGCCGTCGTGGTAGCGGAAGCCGATCGAGCGGCCGTACTTCTTGTCGCCGCGGATCTTGTCCCGGAGCTTCGTCAGACGGGCGTCCGTCTCCTCGGCGGAGAGCTGGGGCGCCCACTGGAAGGGGGTGTGGGGCTTGGGGACGAAGCCGCCGATGGAGACCGTGCAGCGGATGTCGTTGGACCTCGAGACCTCACGGCCCTTTTGGATCACGTGCATCGCCATGTCGGCGATCTGAAGGACGTCGTCGTCGGTCTCCGTCGGCAGGCCGCACATGAAGTACAGCTTCACCTGGCGCCAGCCGTTGCCGTAGGCCGTGGCGACCGTACGGATCAGGTCCTCCTCCGAGACCATCTTGTTGATGACCTTGCGGATGCGTTCCGAGCCGCCCTCGGGGGCGAAGGTCAGACCGGAGCGGCGGCCGTTCCTGGTCAGCTCGTTGGCCAGGTCGATGTTGAAGGCGTCGACACGGGTGGAGGGGAGCGAGAGGCCGATCTTGTCCTCCTCGTAGCGGTCCGCCAGGCCCTTGGCGATGTCGCCGATCTCCGAGTGGTCCGCGGAGGACAGGGAGAGCAGGCCCACCTCCTCGAAGCCGGTCGCCTTCAGGCCCTTGTCGACCATGTCGCCGATGCCGGTGATCGAGCGCTCGCGGACCGGGCGGGTGATCATGCCGGCCTGGCAGAAGCGGCAGCCTCGGGTGCAGCCGCGGAAGATCTCGACCGACATGCGCTCGTGGACGGTCTCGGCCAGGGGGACCAGCGGCTGCTTGGGGTACGGCCACTCGTCCAGGTCCATGACCGTGTGCTTGGACACGCGCCACGGCACGCCCGACTTGTTCGGGACCACGCGGGCGATACGGCCGTCCGGCAGGTACTCGACGTCGTAGAACGCCGGGATGTACACCCCGCCCGTCTTCGCCAGGCGGAAGAGGACCTCCTCGCGGCCGCCGGGGCGGCCCTCCGCCTTCCACTCGCGGATGATCCGCGTCATGTCGAGCACGGCCTGCTCGCCGTCGCCGATGACCGCCGCGTCGATGAAGTCGGCGATCGGCTCCGGGTTGAAGGCCGCGTGGCCGCCGGCCAGGACGATCGGGTCGTCGATCGTGCGGTCCTTGGACTCCAGCGGGATGCCGGCCAGGTCCAGGGCCGTGAGCATGTTGGTGTAGCCCAGCTCCGTGGAGAAGGACAGGCCGAACACGTCGAAGGCCTTCACCGGGCGGTGGGAGTCCACCGTGAACTGCGGGACGCCGCGCTCGCGCATCAGCGCCTCCAGGTCCGGCCACACGCTGTACGTGCGCTCGGCGAGGACGCCCTCCTGCTCGTTGAGGACCTCGTAGAGGATCATGACGCCCTGGTTGGGCAGGCCGACCTCGTATGCGTCCGGGTACATGAGCGCCCAGCGGACGTCGCACTCGTCCCAGTGCTTGACGGTGGAGTTGAGCTCTCCGCCGACGTACTGGATCGGCTTCTGCACGTGGGGAAGCAGAGCTTCGAGCTGCGGGAAAACCGACTCGACAGGCATCTCGCGAACCTTCATGAGCTGACAGGGGTGACCATTCAGCGTAACCCGCCCGGAGGCCTCCCCCGTACGCTCAGACGGACGCCCCGGAAGTGATCTCCCGCCACAGGCCGGGCAGCTCCGCCTCCACCGCCGCCGCCCGGGCCTCCTCCCTGCCGTACAGCAGCCCGTACGTGAAGGCGCTCTCCCCCGCCGCGTGCGCCACGGCGGACAGCTCACGCAGGGTGCGGCGGGCCATGACGCTGTCCTGGTGGTCGCCGAGCAGGCTGGTCAGGGACTTCATCGACTTGGCCAGGGAGCGGGCGTGGGCGCCCAGGGCCGGGATGGCCGCCTCGGCCGCGTACCGGGTGCGCTTGGCCTTCTTGCGGGCCTCGTGGATGGCGATGTCGCGTTCCTCGCCGGGCGGCAGGTCGAGGGCCTCGGTGATCAGGCGGGAGACCTTGGCGAAGTCCTTGCGTACGGCCTTGGCGAGCACCTTGTCGGGCTTCCGCGCGGCCTTCTTCCGCAGCGGCGGGTCGGCGAGCAGGGCGTCCATGGTGTCGAGCAGGGCCAGGTAGCGGCCGGAGTCCAGGATCGCGATGAGGTGGCCGCGGGCGCTGCCGTGCTCGGCGCTCGCCCAGTTGGTGAGCCGTTTGTGCAGGGGGCCGGAGACGAGGGCGGGCGGGAGGTCGTCGAGGGCGGTGGTCAGGCGGTCGGCCAGGACCTCCTGGTCACGGTCGGCGCCCAGCTCCCCGGCCAGCCATTTCAGCTCGGCGGCGATCGGCTCGGTGACGGCCGGGTCGAGGACCGTGCCGAAGGTGCGGAAGGTGCTGCGCATGCGGCGGGTGGCCACCCGCATCTGGTGGACGGAGTCCGGCACGTCCCGGCGGACGCCCGGGTCGTGCCCGATGATCGCCTCGCGCTGTTCGCGCACGTAGGCGAGGACGTGGTCGCCGGCGGTCACGGGCTTCGCGCGCCGTCGGAAGCCCTGTTTCCGGCCGCCTGTCTGTTCCAGCGCCCGGGCCAGCTTCGACGGTGACTTCGACGGCCGTACGCCCGCCTTGCGCAGGCGTTTCTCCACCTGGTCGAGGAAGGCCGGATCACCGTCGTCGGCCAGCTCCACCTCGATCTCGGTCCACTGGGCGTTGCCGCCCTTGCCGGTGAGCCGCTCGGCGGTCACCGCGTCGACGCTGGCCTCGGCCAGGAGTGCACCGTCGGCGTCGACCAGGTGGCGTACGTCGCGGGCGGAGCGGAGCCGGACCAGGGGGACCAGTTTGGTGTCACGGACCCGGGAGCGGACCAGTGCGGCGATCTCCTCGGGGACGGTGTCGGACAGCGGCGCCCTGATCTCGTCGCGGACACCGGTGGCGACCGGGAACTTCAGGTGCCAGCCGGCGTCCGTGCCGCCGGTGCGGCGGCGCAGGGTGAGGGCCGCGGCGGCCAGGCGTTGGTCGGCGGTGTCGTAGTAGGTGGCGTCCAGTTCGACCACGCCCTTGTCGAGGACGTTCGTCACCCCGCCGACGCCCGTCAGGTCGGGCAGCCCGCTGTCGTCGGATTCGTACTTGCGCTCGATCTCGCGTTTCGCATCCGCCATGAACCGAATCTAGTGGCAGAGCGGCCGTGAGGGCAGGGGGCATCTGGGGTGAATGGCGGGAAAACTTCCACCATTCACCTGGTGAACCGCCTCATGCGGACATCGGTCGCTGCACCTTGATCGACTGCAGTAGCCCCACTGCCATCCACACCGCGAACATGGACGATCCTCCGTAGGACACGAACGGCAGGGGCAGGCCGGTGACCGGCATGATGCCGAGGGTCATGCCGATGTTCTCGAAGGACTGGAAGGCGAACCAGGCGACGATCCCGGCCGCGACCGTCGTGCCGTACAGCTCGGTGGAGTCGCGGGCGATGCGGCAGGCGCGCCACAGCACCACGCCGAGCAGGAAGATGATCAGGCCCGCGCCGAGGAAGCCCAGTTCCTCGCCCGCGACCGTGAAGACGAAGTCCGTCTGCTGCTCGGGGACGAACTGTCCGGTGGTCTGCGAACCGTGGAAGAGCCCGGCACCGGTGAGGCCGCCGGAGCCGATGGCGATACGGGCCTGGTTGGTGTTGTAGCCGACGCCCGCGGGGTCCAGGTCCGGGTTGGCGAAGGCGGCGAACCGGTTGATCTGGTACTCGTCCAGGATGTGCAACTGCCAGATGGCGACGCAGCCGATCACGCCCGCGGTGAGCAGGCCGAAAATCCAGCGGTTGGAGGCGCCGGAGGCGAGCAGCACGCCCAGGATGATGGCCACCATGGCCAGGACCGTGCCGAGGTCGGGCATGAGCAGCACGATCAGGATCGGTACGGCGGCCAGGCCCAGCGCCTGGAGGACGGTGCGATGGTCGGGGAACTGGCGGTCACCGGCGTCGACCCGGGCCGCCAGTATCATCGCCATGCCCAGGATGATCGTGATCTTCACGAACTCGGCGGGCTGGAGGGAGAAGCCGCCGCCGAAGACGATCCAGTTGCGGCTGCCGTTGATGGTGGCGCCCAACGGGGTGAGCACCAGCAGCACCCCGAACAGCGAGACGCCGTAGAGGATCGGAACGGCGTTGCGCAGGGCGCGGTGGCCGAGCCAGATGACGCCGATCATCAGGGCGAATCCGATGCCGGTGTTCATGACGTGCCGGATCAGGAAGTAGTACGGGTCACCCTGGTTGATCTCGGTGCGGTTGCGGGTCGCCGAGTACACCAGCAGCGAGCCCATCAGGGACAGGGCGGCGGCCGCCAGCAGCATCGGCCAGTCGAGCCGGCGGGCCAGTGAGTCGCGGGCGAAGATCCTGGTCCAGCCGGCCCGCTCGGGGCCGTACCCGGAGACGGAGAAGCCGTTGGCGCCGGTCATGTGAGCATCCTCCGGCTTCCCCTCCTGCGCGGCCGCCGGCGGGTGTTGCTGTTGCCCGTGCTGGGCGAGGGCGAGGTGGCGGGCTGCTGGTCGTCCCCGTTGGTGGGGTTGTCCTTCTGGGAGGCCTCGGCGTCCTTGCCGGGGTCTCCGGTGATCTTGGGGGCGGTGATGGTGCCGTCCGGGCGGACCTTCGGCAGCCCCTGCTCCGGCTCGGGCAGGAGCGCCTTCTTCTTGTCGACGGAGCCGTCGCTCTGGACGCCGTACAGCGCGCTGTAGATGTTGCGCACGGCCTCGCCGGAGGCTCCGGAACCTGTACCGGCCTGGGCGATCGTCATGATCACCGTGTAGTCCTTGGAGTAGGTGGCCAGCCAGGAGGTGGTCTGCTTGCCGTAGACCTCGGCGGTACCTGTCTTGGCGTGCAGCGGGATCTTGTTCTGCGGCCAGCCGCCGAACTTCCAGGCGGCGGTACCGCGGGTGATGACGCCCGCGAAGGCGTCGTCCATGCCGTTGAGGGTGGCCTGGGTGACGGGCAGCCGGCCCGTCTTCTTCGGCTTGATCCGCTGCACGGACTTGCCGTCGGCGCTGATGATCGCCTTGCCGATGGTCGGCTGGTACATGGTGCCGCCGTTGGCGACGGCGCCGTAGATCACGGCCTCCTGGATCGGCGTGACGAGGGTGTCGCCCTGGCCGATCGAGTAGTTGATCTCGTCACCCTCGCGCATCTTGTTGCCCTCGAGGCAGTTCTCGTACGCGATCCTCTCGACGTAGGAGCCGTCCTTCTTACCGGACTTGCACCAGGCGTCCTTGTTGGCCTTCCAGTAGTTCAGCTTCCACTGCCGGTCGGGGACGCGGCCGGTGACCTCGTTGGGCAGGTCGATGCCGGTCTCCTTGCCGAGGCCGAACTGGTGGGCGGTCTTGAAGAAGTGGTCCTTGGGCTGGCCCTTCTTGGGGTTGATGCCGCCGTCCTTCTTCCACTCCCGGTCGGCGAGGCCGTAGAAGACGGTGTCGCAGGAGACCTCGAGGGCGCGGCCGAGGGAGATCGGGCCGAAGTTCTCGCCCTCGAAGTTCTTGAAGACCTGGCTGCCCACCGAGTACGAACTGGTGCACGGGTAGCCGCCGTCCCAGACATAGCCGGCGTTGACCGCGGCGGCCGTGGAGACCACCTTGAAGGTCGAGCCGGGCGCAGCCTGACCCTGTATGGCCCTGTTCAGCAGGGGGTAGTCGGAGTTTTTGCCGGTGAGGGCCTTGTAGTCCTTGCCGGAGATGCCGCCCACCCACACGTTCGGGTCGTACGTCGGCGCCGAGGACATGGCGACGATCCGGCCGGTCTTGGCCTCCATCACCACGACGGCACCGGAGTCGGCCTTGTAGTTCTCGCCGGTGATCTTGTCGAACTGCTCGCGGGCCTTCTTCATGGCCTTGTCCAGCTCGTACTCGGCGACCCGCTGCACCCGGGAGTCGATGCTGGTGACCAGGTTGGAGCCGGACTCGGCGGCGTCCGACCTGGCCTTGCCGATGACCCGGCCGAGGTTGTCCACCTCGTAGCGGGTGACGCCGGCCTTACCGCGCAGCACCTTGTCGTACTCGCGCTCCAGGCCGGAGCGGCCGACCATGTCGGAGCGCAGGAAGGGCGAGTCGGTGTCCTTGGCCTTCTGGATCTCCTCGTCGGTGACCGGCGAGAGGTAGCCGAGGACCTGCGCGGTGTTGGACTTGCCCGGGCCCGCGTATCGGCGCACGGCCTCCGGCTCCGCGGTGATGCCGGGGAAGTCCTCGGCGCGCTCGCGGATCTGCAGGGCCTGCTTGGGCGTTGCCTCGTCGGTGATGGGGATCGGCTGGTACGGCGAGCCGTTCCAGCAGGGCTGGGGGGTCTTGGCGTCGCACAGCCGGACCTTCAGCATGACCTCTGCGGGCTTCATGCCGAGGACGCCGGCCAGCTTGGCGAGGACGGCCTTACCGTCGTCCTTCTGCTTCAGCAGGTCCGTGCGGGACGCGGAGACGACCAGGCGGGTCTCGTTGTCGGCGAGCGGCACACCGCGGGCGTCCAGGATGTCACCGCGCACGGCGGGGTCGACGACCTGCTGGACGTGGTTGCCGGACGCCTCCTTCTGGTATGCGGCGCCCTCCCGGATCTGCAGGTACCACAGGCGGCCGCCGAGAGTGCCGAGGAGGGACAGGACGAGGATCTGGATCACGACGAGCCGGATCTGGACCCGTGGGGTCCGTCCGGTCTCGGGGATGTTGGTCACTGCGGCCGTCTCCCCCTCTCAGTGCGCGGATGTGTGTGCGCGTACGAATGATGAACGAACAGCCTGTGAAGCCGCGTTCCGTGAAAGCTGCCCCGTTCGGGTGAACTCGCCGGGGCCGAACTCGGCGTCGCTCACAGCCGCTTGACCCCCTTGATGCGGCCGACCCGGGTCGAGCGGGTGCGGGCCTTGGTCTTGAGGGCGCCGAGGCCGCCGCGCTGGCTGCCGATGCGCAGGCCGGTGCCGGAGGACAGCCAGCCGGAGGAGATGTCGCCGGCCTTGGCCGCCGGGCTGGTCTCGGCGAGCGGGTCGTTGTCGGAGCGGCGGGCCAGCCACATGATGCCGGGGACCACGAAGGGCGCGAGCAGCAGGTCGTACAGGGCGGCCGAGAACAGCAGCCCGGTCAGGCCGACATGGCGGGCGGCGGTGTCGCCGACGAGGGCGCCGACGCCCGCGTACAGCAGGGTCGAGCCGACGGCGGCGGCGACCACGACGGCCATCGGGCCGGTCGCCGACCTCAGGCGGCCGTTCTCCGGCCTGACGAGTCCGGCGAAGTAGCCGATGACGCACAGCACGAGTGCGTAGCGGCCGGCCGCGTGGTCGGCGGGCGGGGCGAGGTCGGCGAGCAGTCCGGCGCCGAAGCCGACGAGGGCGCCGCCCACATGGCCGTACACGAGGGCGAGGCCGAGGACGGTGAGCAGCAGCAGGTCGGGGACGGCGCCCGGCAGGTGCAGACGGGCGAGGGCGCTCACCTGGATCACCAGGGCGACGACGACCAGTGCGCTGGAGAGCAGGATCCGGTTGACACGCATGGGTAAAACTCAGCTCCTACTGCTGCTGGCCGTCTTGGGGTGCGTCCGCCGAGGGGGTGACCGTGACGGTCACCCTCGGCGTCGGGACAGGCTTTGGCTTGGCCGGCAGGACCTCGTCGCGCGGGTCCTTCTTCGGGGCCTCGACGACCACTCCGACGATGTCGAGCTTGGAGAAGCCGACGTACGGGGTGACGTAGAGCGTGCGGGTGAGGCCGCCGCCGGAGGGGTCGACTCGGGAGACCACGCCGACCGGGACGCCGGGCACGAAGGGCTTGTCGGCCTGGGAGCCGAAGGTGACGAGACGGTCGCCCTTCTTCACCTCCGCCTTGCCGTTGAGGAGTTCCACGCGCAGCGGGCGGTCGCCCTGCCCGGAGGCGAAGCCGAGTTCGTCGCTGTTCTCCATGCGGGTGCCGACGGTGAAGTCGGGGTCGTTGGCGAGCAGCACGGTGGAGGTGTCGGGGCCGACCGTGGTGACGCGGCCGACGAGGCCGTCGCCGTTCAGCACGGTCATGTCCCGCTTGATGCCGTCGTTCGCGCCGGCGTCGATGGTGATGGTCCAGGAGAAGCCCTGCGCCGCTCCTATGGCGATGACCTGGGCGCCCTTGATGCCGTACTGGCCCTCACCGGCGATCTTCAGCATCTTGTCGAGCTGCCCCAGGCGGCTGCGGTTGCGGTCGTCGCTGCCGAGCTTCGCCTTGAGGGCCGCGTTCTCCCGCTCCAGCGTGGCGAGCCGGTCGTGGCGGCTGCCGGAGTCACGGACGGCGGAGACGGCGTTGCCGACCGGATCGACCGCGGAGGACAGCCCGTTCTCGATCGGGCCGAACACCGCGGCCGCGGCCTGCCGGGCACCGTCGACCGGTGAGTTCCGGCCTCCGCGGATGTCCACCGTGATCAACGCGAACGCGATGGCGATCAGCAGGACCAGGAGCAGCCGGCTCTCTTTCGTGTCCCTCACGTGCGGCGGCCGTGCCCTTCCTCAGTAGGAATTCGGGGACCCTTTGATGCGCCACTCGTGAAGCGCAAACCAGGAGGGCCCATTTGTGGGAGCTTATGCCTCTATATCAACGATCCGCCGCACGAGAGGAGATCGTCTCGTACGGCGGAATCGAAGCGTTACGTCATCTGCGCGGCTGGGCGTCCAGAACCTGCTGGAGCGCCTCGAACTCCTCGACGCACTTGCCGGAGCCGAGCGCCACGCTGTCCAACGGGTCCTCGGCGATGTGGATCGGCATGCCGGTCTCCCGCCGCAGCCGCTCGTCCAGACCGCGCAGCAGCGCTCCACCGCCGGTCAGAACGATTCCCCTGTCCATGATGTCGCCGGACAGCTCCGGCGGGCACTTGTCGAGAGTCGTCTTGACGGCGTCGACGATCGCGTTGACCGGCTCCTCGATCGCCTTGCGCACCTCGGCGGCCGAGATGACGACGGTCTTCGGCAGCCCGGAGACCAGGTCCCGGCCGCGGACTTCGGTGTGCTCGTCGGCGTCGAGGTCGTACGCCGAACCGATCGTGATCTTGATCTGCTCGGCCGTGCGCTCACCCAGCAGGAGGCTGTACTCCTTCTTGATGTACTGGATGATCGCGTTGTCCAGTTCGTCGCCGGCCACGCGGATGGACTGGGCGGTGACGATGCCGCCGAGCGAGATGACCGCGACCTCCGTGGTGCCGCCGCCGATGTCCACCACCATGTTGCCGGTGGCCTCGTGGACGGGCAGGCCGGAGCCGATGGCCGCGGCCATGGGCTCCTCGATGATGTGCACCTGGCGCGCGCCGGCCTGCGAGGACGCCTCGATCACGGCACGGCGCTCGACGCCCGTGATGCCCGAGGGCACACAGACGACGACCCGCGGCCGGGCGAGATACCGCCGCTTGTGGATCTTCAGGATGAAGTAGCGGAGCATCCGCTCGGTGATCTCGAAGTCGGCGATCACGCCGTCCTTCAGTGGACGCACGGCGACGATGTTGCCCGGCGTCCGGCCGATCATCTTCTTCGCTTCGGCACCGACCGCGAGGATGCCACCGGTGTTCGTGTTGATCGCGACGACGGAGGGCTCGTTGAGTACGATTCCCCGGCCCCTGACGTACACCAGCGTGTTGGCGGTCCCGAGGTCGACAGCCATGTCACGGCCGATGAACGACATTGAGTTCCCCATCCGGATTCATCTGGCCTTCCCGAGCTTTTGAGGGCATATCAGGTCGGCGAGGCGGGTGCTGTGACGTGAAGGCTTCCATCGTAAACGCGCCTGCACGAACACTGCGCGAGGGTCTTCGCCATTGTCAGCAGATGGCGTGCCGCCTCGCTTGTGGAGACGGGCCATCGGGGGCACACGTTCCCCCGATCGGCAACGCATATGCCGAGGGACGGCCGAAAACGTACGGCCGTCCCTGGTCAGAGTCCCGAGTGGAGCTGACGTACCCTCAGAAAATTCTCTGAAAAGATCCGCTCTGTGTGCCTCAGGCGCGGCCCGGGAAGAAGATCTTCACCTCGCGCTCGGCCGACTCCTCGGAGTCGGAGGCGTGGATCAGGTTCTCGCGGACGATCACACCGAAGTCGCCACGAATGGATCCGGGGGCGGCCGCGATCGGGTCGGTCGGACCGGCCAGGGCGCGCACGCCCTCGATGACCCGCTCGCCCTCGACGATCAGGGCGACCACCGGGCCGGAGGACATGAACTCGACCAGCGGCTCGTAGAACGGCTTGCCGACGTGCTCGCCGTAGTGCTGCTCCAGCGTGGCCCGCTCCAGGGTGCGCAGCTCCAGCGCGGTGATCTGCCAGCCGGCCTTGCGCTCGATGCGGCTGATGATCTCGCCGGTCAGGCCTCGACGAACGGCGTCGGGCTTGAGGAGGACGAGGGTGCGCTGGCTCACGAGGGACTCCTTACGACTGACGTGTGCGGTGGGACGAGGTTACAGGGCGTGTCCGTGACCCCGTCACGCAGCGTCAGGTGTAGAGGAGGACGCCTCCGCCTGTGCCGCGAACCTGGCCTTCGCCTCGTCCACCTTCCTCCCGAAGTGCACCGACGCCCACCACAGGGCGGCGAACACGGCGCCCATGAAGTACATGGTCGGGACGAAGACGCCGGAGGCGATCAGGGCGAGCTGCAGGGCCCAGCCGAGGGCGACGCCGCCGGGCCGGGTCACCATGCCGCACAGGAGCAGGCACAGGGTCATGGCGAGACCGCTGACCAGCCATACGGTGGACACGGACAGGTCCGGGTCCTTCATGGCCACGAGCCCCGCGAACCCGATGACGAAGAACTCGCCGATCAGCGTCGATGAACAGAGCGTACGCACGACGGAACCTCAGCCCTTTCCCAGCAGCAGGCGGGCCTCGCCCACCGTGATGACGGACCCCGTGACCAGCACCCCGCCGCCCGTGAACTCGCCTTCCTCCTCGGCCAGCGTGATCGCGGCCTCCAGAGCCTCGGGCAGCCGCGGCTCGACCTGGACGCGCTCCTCGCCGAACACCTCGACGGCGATCGCGGCCAGCTCGTCCGCGTCCATGGCGCGGTGCGTGGAGTTCTGGGTGACGACGACCTCGGCGAAGATCGGCTCGAAGGCCTCGAGCAGCCCCCGCACGTTCTTGTCGGCGCTCGCCCCGACCACACCGATCAGCCGGCTGAAGTCGAACGCCTCCCGCACGGCCTCGGCGGTGGCCTCCGCGCCCGCCGGATTGTGGGCGGCGTCGAGGACGACGGTGGGAGACCGCCGTACGACCTCCAGGCGTCCCGGCGAGGAGACGGCGGCGAAGGCCTTGCGCACGGTGTCGATGTCCAGCGGCTCCGCGCGCTGCGCGCCGACGCCGAAGAACGCCTCGACGGCGGCGAGCGCCACGGCCGCGTTGTGGGCCTGGTAGGCACCGTGCAGCGGCAGGTACACCTCGGCGTACTCGCCGCCCAGACCGCGCAGGGTGAGCAACTGCCCGCCGACCGCGACCTGCCGGGCCACGACCCCGAACTCCAGCCCCTCGCGGGCCACGGTGGCGTCGACCTCGACGGCCTTCTTCAGCAGGACCTGCGCGGCGTCCACCGGCTGCTGCGCCAGGATCACGGTCGCGTCCTGCTTGATGATGCCGCCCTTCTCACCGGCGATCTCGCCCGGCGTCCCACCGAGCCGGTCGGTGTGGTCGAGCCCGATGGGGGTGACCACCGCGACATCGCCGTCGATCACGTTGGTGGCGTCCCAGGAACCGCCCATGCCCACTTCCACGACGGCCACGTCGACCGGCGCGTCCGCGAAGGCGGCGTACGCCATGCCCGTGAGGACCTCGAAGAAGGAAAGCCGGTACTCCTGCGAGGAGTCGACCATCTCGATGTACGGCTTGATGTCCTGGTACGTCTCGATGAACCGCTCGGCGGAGATCGGGGCGCCGTCCAGGCTGATCCGCTCGGTGATCGACTGCACGTGCGGGCTGGTGTACCGGCCGGTGCGCAACTCGAAGGCGCCGAGCAAGGCCTCGATCATGCGGGCCGTGGAGGTCTTGCCGTTCGTCCCCGTGATGTGGATGGAGGGGTACGAGCGCTGGGGGTCGCCCAGGACGTCCATCAGCGCGGCGATCCGGCTGACGGAGGGCTCCAGCTTGGTCTCGCCCCAGCGGGTGGCCAGCTCCGCCTCGACCTCGCGCAGGGCCTTGTCGACCTCGGGGTCCTCCGGCCGCGCGGGTACGTCGGCGTGCGGCCGGCCGCCCTGGGTGCGCAGGGTGCGGCTGCCGGCCTCGATCACCGCGAGGTCGGGGTCGCGGTCGGTCTCCTCGGCGATGAGTTCCTCGAAGGCGTCGAGGGGGTCGGGGGTGTCGCTGGTGCCGGACGTTTCACTCACGGGGTCAGTCTACGGAGCCGCGGTGACGAAGGGTGCGGTGGCTCTGTCGGCCGGTTCGGGGTGGCTGGTCGTGTCGGTCCACTGCGGGGGCGTGGGGGCTGGTCGCGCCCACGCGGCGGGGCCGCACGCCGGCGGGGCCCGGCGGCCCCTGAAGGACGGCGAAGGCCCCCGGTGCCTGATGCGCACCGGGGGCCTTCGTGGACGTACGGACCCTTACGCCGGCGGCAGCCTGTCCAGCTGGGCCTGGATCCGCGTGATGTCCTCGTCCGCCTTGGCGAGGCGGGTGCGGATCTTGTCGACCACGTTCTCCGGGGCCTTGGCCAGGAACGCCTCGTTGCCGAGCTTGGCCGTGGCCTGGGCCTTCTCCTTCTCGGCGGCGGCCAGGTCCTTGGCGAGGCGCTTGCGCTCGGCGGCCACGTCGATCGTGCCGGAGAGGTCGAGGGCGACCTCGGCACCGGCGACCGGGAGGGTGGCCGTGGCCGTGAAGGACTCGCCCTCCGGCTGCAGGCGCAGCAGCTGGCGGATGGCGGCCTCGTGCGGGGCCAGCGCCGTGCCGTCCAGGGTCAGGCGGGCCGGGACGCGCTGGCCCGGCTGCAGGCCCTGGTCGGCGCGGAAGCGGCGGACCTCGGTGATGACGGACTGGAGGGTCTCGATCTCCCGCTCGGCGGCAGCGTCACGGAACCCACTGTCCTTCGGCCAGTCCGCGACGACGACCGACTCGCCGCCCGTGAGGGTGGTCCAGAGGGTCTCCGTCACGAACGGGACGATCGGGTGCAGCAGCTTGAGGGTGACGTCGAGGACCTCGCCGAGGACGCGCTTGGAGACCTCGGCCGGCTCGCCGCCCGCCTGGAACGTCGTCTTGGACAGCTCGACGTACCAGTCGAAGACCTCGTCCCACGCGAAGTGGAAGAGGGCGTCCGACAGCTTGGCGAATTGGAAGTCCTCGTAGAGCGCGTCGACTTCGGCGACCACCGAGTTCAGCCGGGACAGGATCCAGCGGTCCGTCGCCGACATGGCCGAGGCGTCCGGCAGCGGGCCGTCCACCGTCGCGCCGTTCATCAGCGCGAAGCGGGTCGCGTTCCAGATCTTGTTGGCGAAGTTGCGGGAGCCCTGGACCCAGTCCTCGCCGATCGGGACGTCGACACCGGGGTTCGCGCCACGGGCCAGGGTGAACCTGAGGGCGTCGCTGCCGTACTTGTCCATCCAGTCCAGCGGGTTGACCGCGTTGCCGAAGGACTTCGACATCTTCTTGCCGAACTGGTCGCGGACCATGCCGTGCAGGGCGATGGTGTGGAACGGCGGGGTGCCGTCCATCGCGTACAGGCCGAACATCATCATCCGGGCGACCCAGAAGAAGAGGATGTCGTAGCCGGTGACCAGGACGGAGTTCGGGTAGAACTTCGCGAGCGACTCGGTCTGTTCGGGCCAGCCGAGGGTGGAGAAGGGCCACAGGCCGGAGGAGAACCAGGTGTCGAGGACGTCGGTGTCCTGGTGCCAGCCCTCGCCGCTGGGGACCTCGTCGTCGGGGCCGACGCAGACGACCTCGCCGTTCGGTCCGTACCAGACCGGGATGCGGTGACCCCACCACAACTGCCGCGAGATGCACCAGTCGTGGAGGTTGTCGACCCAGTCGAAGTACCGCTTCTCCATCTCCTGCGGGTGGATCTTGACCTTGCCCTCGCGGACGGCGTCGCCGGCGGCCTTGGCCAGCGGGCCGACCTTGACCCACCACTGCATGGACAGGCGCGGCTCGATGGTGGTCTTGCAGCGCGAGCAGTGGCCGACGGAGTGGACGTACGGCCGCTTCTCGGCGACGATCCGGCCCTCGGCGCGCAGCGCGGCGACGATGGCGGAGCGGGCCTCGAGCCGGTCCAGGCCCTGGAAGGGGCCGTGGGCGGTGATGACGGCGTGCTCGTCCATCACGGTGAGGGACGGCAGGTTGTGCCGCTGGCCGATCTCGAAGTCGTTCGGGTCGTGGGCCGGGGTGACCTTGACGGCGCCGGTGCCGAACTCCGGGTCGACGTGGGTGTCGGCGACGACCGGGATGGAGCGGTCGGTCAGCGGGAGCCTGATGAGCTTGCCGACGAGGTGCTTGTAGCGCTCGTCGTCGGGGTGGACGGCGACGGCGGTGTCGCCGAGCATCGTCTCGGCGCGGGTGGTGGCGACGACGATGGCGTCGTCCCCGTCGCCGTACTTCATGGAGACGAGCTCGCCGTCGTCGTCCTGGTACTCGACCTCGATGTCCGAGATGGCCGTCAGACAGCGCGGGCACCAGTTGATGATGCGCTCGGCGCGGTAGATCAGCTCGTCGTCGTACAGGCGCTTGAAGATGGTCTGGACGGCCTGGGAGAGGCCCTCGTCCATCGTGAAGCGCTCACGCGACCAGGCGACACCGTCGCCGAGGCGGCGCATCTGCCCGCTGATCTGGCCGCCGGACTCGCCCTTCCACTGCCAGACACGCTCGACGAAGGCCTCGCGGCCGAGGTCGTGGCGGGACTTGCCCTCCTTGCCCAGCTCACGCTCGACGACGTTCTGCGTGGCGATGCCGGCGTGGTCCATGCCGGGCTGCCACAGGGTCTCGAACCCCTGCATGCGCTTGCGGCGGGTCAGGGCGTCGATGAGCGTGTGCTCGAAGGCGTGGCCGAGGTGCAGGCTGCCCGTGACGTTCGGGGGCGGGATGACGATCGTGTACGGCGGCTTGTCGCTCTTCTCGTCCGCCTCGAAGTAACCGCGCTCTACCCAGCGCTCGTACAGCGGCCCCTCTACATCGGCCGGCGCGTATTGGGTCGGCAGTTCGGTGTCGGGCGCGGGTGGCTGCTGCTGAGCGTTCTCGGTCACGGGGGTCAGTTTAGAGGTGTCACGGGGCGGTCCCGAAACGCGTTTGTTCTGTAACGGTGCGGCCCCCGGTGCCGTGTGCCTTCCGGGCCTGGGCCAGGATGTCAGGAACACATAAGCATCTGGAGGGGAACCCAGAAATGAGCAACAACCAGCCGGGCCCGTACGGCGGGCCGCCTCAGCAGCCGGGTCCGTACGGCCAGCCGGGGCAGCCGGGTCCCTACGGTCAGCCGGGTCCCTACGGCCAGCAGCCGCAGGCGCCCCAGCCCGGCTACGGCTACCCCCAGCAGGCCCCTCCGGCCCAGCCCCAGCCCGGCTACGGCTACCCCCAGCAGCAGGGCGTGCCCCAGCAGCCGAACCCGTACGGCCAGCAGCCGGGTGCCTACGGCCAGCAGCCCTACGGGGTGCCGCAGCCGCCGGCGCCGGGGGGCGGCAAGAAGAAGACGGGCCTGATCATCGGCGCGGTGGCCGTGGTGGCCGCCGTGGGTGTGGGGGTCTTCTTCGTGGTCGGGACCGCCAACGGTGGCAGCACCGCTGTCGCGGACGACGGCCCGCACAAGCTGACGGCTCCGGCCACGGTGATCAACGGCACGTACAAGAAGTCGGGCGACGGCAGCTCCGACGACTCGATGAGCGACGACGACCTGGCCGACTTCGCGAAGTGGGGGGTGAAGAACCCCAAGCACGCCGGCGCCACGTACCAGAACGGGGAGGGCCTGTCCGCCAAGGGCCTCTCCTTCAGCGGTGTCTACGGCACCATCGACGACCCCGAGGCCGTCGTGGACGCCGCGTTCGCCAAGGTCAAGGCCGAGTCGCAGAAGGACCAGAGCGGCGACAAGACCAAGGGCAAGCTGCTGGGCAGCCCGCAGACGGTCCACCCGGCGGGCTTCGACGGCATCATGAAGTGCCAGGTGGCGCAGATCGACAACACCGGCTCCTCGTCGTCGACCGCGGGTGCCGCGAAGACCGTCAAGTTGCCCTTCTGCATCTGGGGCGACCACAGCACCGTCGCCGACGTCTCGGCGTTCAGCTTCGCCTCGATCGCCGCGGGTGAGGGCGGTTCGGTCGACGAGACGGCCAACCTGGCCGCGAAGCTCCGCAAGGACGTGCGCGTCAAGGCCTGACGGCGCACACCCCTGAAAGAGTGAAGGGGCCCCGGTCCGCTGACCGGGGCCCCTTCGTGTGCGTCCTGCGGGCGGCTACGCCGTCTTCTGCTCCCCCGCCCCACGGCCCCGGGCGTCGCGCGGGATCAGGGTCGGGTTGACGTTCGAGTGGACCACGTCGGCCGTGATGACCACGCGGGCGACGTCCTTGCGGGACGGGACCTCGTACATCACCGACATCAGGACCTCCTCCATGATGGCGCGCAGGCCGCGGGCGCCGGTCTGGCGGAGGATGGCCTGGTCGGCGATGGCCTCCAGGGCCTCGCGCTCGAAGTCCAGTTCCACACCGTCGAGTTCGAAGAGGCGCTGGTACTGCTTGACGAGCGCGTTGCGCGGCTCGACCAGGATCTTGAGCAGCGCCTCGCGGTCGAGGTTGTGGACCGAGGTGATCACCGGCAGACGGCCGATGAACTCGGGGATCATGCCGAACTTGACGAGGTCCTCGGGCATGACCTCCTCGAACTGGTCCTTGGCGGCCAGTTCGCGCTTCGAGTGGATCGTCGCGCCGAAGCCGATGCCCTTGGCACCCGCACGGGCCTCGATGATCTTCTCCAGGCCGGCGAACGCACCGCCCACGATGAACAGGACGTTCGTCGTGTCGATCTGGATGAACTCCTGGTGGGGGTGCTTGCGGCCGCCCTGGGGCGGTACGGAGGCCGTGGTGCCCTCGAGGATCTTCAGCAGGGCCTGCTGGACGCCCTCGCCCGAGACGTCCCGCGTGATCGAAGGATTTTCGCTCTTCCGGGCCACCTTGTCGATCTCGTCGATGTAGATGATCCCGGTCTCGGCCTTCTTGACGTCGTAGTCGGCCGCCTGGATCAGCTTGAGGAGGATGTTCTCCACGTCCTCGCCCACGTAGCCCGCCTCGGTCAGCGCCGTGGCGTCGGCGATCGCGAACGGGACGTTCAGCATGCGGGCCAGGGTCTGGGCGAGGAGGGTCTTGCCGGAACCCGTGGGACCGAGCAGAAGGATGTTGGACTTCGCCAACTCGATGGCGTCGTCACGGCCTTGGGCGCCGCCGTTCTCGCCGGCCTGGACCCGCTTGTAGTGGTTGTACACCGCGACCGAGAGCGCCTTCTTGGCGGCCTCCTGGCCGACCACGTAGCCCTCGAGGAACTCGTAGATCTCGCGGGGCTTGGGCAGCTCCTCCCAGCGCACCTCGCTGGTCTCCGCGAGCTCTTCCTCGATGATCTCGTTGCAGAGATCGATGCACTCGTCGCAGATGTACACACCGGGCCCTGCGATGAGCTTCTTGACCTGCTTCTGGCTCTTGCCGCAGAACGAGCACTTGAGCAGATCGCCGCCGTCACCGATGCGTGCCACGGTGTGCTTCCCCTTCGCCTGGGAGACGCCCGGACGCTTTCGAGTCCAGCGGCTCCTGGTGCTGCCTTATGTCCGACGGTACCTTGCCGGGCCCCGTGTTCGGGTCCCCCTTGGCAGGGTTCACTTTGACGTGGACCCTGCCAAGGGGGCCTGAGAGTGTGACGCTGCGCTCAGCGGACGTCGGCGTTGTTCATCTTCCGGGTGGAGATGATCTGGTCGACGATGCCGTACTCGAGCGCCTCCTCGGCCGTGAGGATCTTGTCGCGCTCGATGTCCTCGCGGACCTTCTCGATCGGCCGGTTGGAGTGCTTGGCCAGCATGCTCTCCAGCTGGTCGCGCATCCGGGTGAACTCGTTGGCGATGATCTCCAGGTCGGAGAGCTGACCGCGACCGGTGGAGCCGGCCGGCTGGTGGATCAGCACGCGCGAGTTCGGCAGGGCCATGCGCTTGCCCGGCGTACCGGCGGCGAGCAGGATGGCCGCGGCGGAGGCCGCCTGCCCCATGCAGACCGTCTGGATGTCGGGCTTCACGAACTGCATGGTGTCGTAGATGGCCGTGAGGGCCGTCATGTCGCCACCGGGACTGTTGATGTAGATCGAGATGTCCCGGTCGGGGTCCATCGACTCCAGGCACAGCAGCTGCGCCATGACGTCGTTGGCGGAGGCGTCGTCGATCTGGACGCCCAGGAAGATCACGCGCTCCTCGAAGAGCTTCGCGTACGGGTCGTACTCGCGGATGCCCTGGGAGGTGCGCTCGACGAAACGCGGGATGACATAGCGGCTGTCGGGCCGGGGCCCTTCGTACATGCCGCTGGCGGCGCCGTGGAAGTTGCTCATGAGGGTGTTCACCGTCCTGGTGGCGTTCTGGGGGCTGGGGTCGTGGCGGTGCGTGGCGCGGCCGGGCCGGTCAGGCACCGGTGCCGCCGCCTCCCGGAACACCCGAGGCGTGCGTGATGATCTCGTCAATGAGACCGTACTCCTTGGCCTCTTCCGGGGTGAACCAGCGGTCGCGGTCGCCGTCGCGGACGATCGTCTCGACGGACTGGCCGGAGTGCAGCGCGGTCAGCTCGGACATGGTCTTCTTGGTGCGCAGCAGGTACTGGGCCTGGATCTTGATGTCCGAGACCGTACCGCCGAGGCCCGCGGAGCCCTGGTGCATCATGATGTCGGTGTGCGGCAGGGCGAAGCGCTTGCCTGCGGTGCCGCCGGTGAGCAGGAACTGGCCCATCGAGGCCGCCATGCCCATGCCGATCGTGACCACGTCGTTCGGGATGTACTGCATGGTGTCGTAGATCGCCATGCCGGCCGTCACCGAGCCGCCGGGGCTGTTGATGTAGAGGTAGATGTCCTTGCTCGGGTCGGCGGCGAGGAGCAGCAGCTGTGCGGTGATCTTGTTGGCGATGTCGTCGTCAACCTGCTGGCCGAGGAAGATGATCCGCTCGTTGAGCAGCCGGTTGTAGACCTGGTCGCCGAGGCCACCACCGATGGAAGGCTCGCCGGCGGCGGAGGGCATCAGATTCGTCACGTATCCACCTGCTCGTCTTACGACGGCGCCGGGCCGTCTCACGTCGTCCTGCCGGAGGCTTGGCTGGGGGTTTCAGGAGACTCCCCTGCCCCCGTATTCATGGACCCTAACGCTCAGGTCCCTTCGGGGAATCCCGGAGATGGGGGTGTTCGCCGGGGGCGTAGCGAAGGGCTCCGCCGGGGGGCCGGATGCGGTCCGTGAAATCGGGGTACTTTGCGTCACCGGGCCGCGGGTCGTCCGTGGCCGGTCGCGCGGCTCCCCACGCCCCTCTCGCGAGCTGCCCACCCCGTACGCCGACGGGCCCCGGGGAAGGTCCCCAGGGCCCGTCGTACGCGCTTCAGAGGCGCCGCAGGGCCGCTCAGCCCTCGGCGTTCTCCTCGGAGGTCTCCGACGCCTCGGCGGCCTCGGTCTCCTCCTCCTCGTCGTCCAGGTCGACGACCTCGCCGTTGGTGTCCTTCACCGTGGCGGCCTCGACCACGACGGCCAGGGCCTTGCCGCGGGCGACCTCGCCGACCAGGAGCGGCACCTGGCCGCCCTCGACGACGGCCTGGGCGAACTGGTCGGGGGACATGCCGGAGGAGGCCGCACGCCGCATGAGGTGCTCGGTGAGCTCCTCCTGGTTGACGTTGAGGTTCTCCTTCTTGACCAGCTCGTCGAGGACGAACTGGGTCTTGATGCCCTTGACCGCGGCCTCACGGGTCTCGGTCTCGAACTCCTCGGCGGTCTTGCCCTGGATCTCCAGGTACTTGTCGAGGGTGAGGCCCATCTGGCCGAGCTGGTGGTGCTCCAGGTTGTGCTTGCGGGTGTTGATCTCGTCCTCGAGCAGCTTCTCGGGGACCGGGACCTCGACCAGCTCGAGGAGCTTCTCCAGGACTCGCTCCTGGGCCTGGGTGGCCTGGTCGTACTGCTTCATGTTGGCCAGGCGCTTGCGGCTGTCGTCCTTCAGCTCGTCCAGGGTGTCGAACTCGGAGGCGAGCTGCGCGAACTCGTCGTCCAGCTCGGGCAGTTCGCGGGCGGCGACCTGGGTGACCTTGACGGTGACCTCGGCTTCCTTGCCCGCGGCGGAGCCGCCCTTGAGCTCGGAGGCGAAGGTGGCCTCGCCACCGGCCTCCACGCCCTTCACGGCGTCGTCGATGCCGTCCAGCAGCTCACCGGAGCCGATGGTGTAGGAGACGCCGTTGGCGATGCCGTCCTCGAGGACCTCGCCGTCGACCTTGGCCTCCAGGTCGATGGTGACGACGTCGCCGTCCTCGGCGGCGCGCTCGACCGGGGAGGTCGAGGCGAAGCGCTCACGGAGCTGCTCGACCGACTTCTCGATGTCCTCGTCGGTGACCTCGACGGCGTCGACCTCGACCTCGATGCCCGAGTAGTCCGGGATCTCCAGGGCCGGGCGGACGTCGACCTCGGCGGTGAAGTTCAGCGTCTCGCCGTCCTTCAGCTCGGTGATGTCTACCTCGGGCTGGCCCAGCGGGCTCAGCTCGGCCTCGTTGACCGCCTCGGTGTAGAACTTGGGGAGCGCGTCGTTGACGGCCTCCTCAAGCACCGCACCGCGGCCGAACCGCTGGTCGATGACGCGGGCCGGGATCTTGCCCTTGCGGAAGCCCTTCACCGTGACCTGCTGGTTGATCTTCTTGTACGCCGCGTCGAGGCTGTCCTTGAGCTCCTCGAAGGGCACCTCGACAGTGAGCCGAACCCGGGTCGGGTTCAGGGTCTCCACGGCGCTCTTCACGGTTCGGTCTCCTTGTGGCTGACTTCTGGGTTTCTGCCGGAGCCAGACTGGTCCGGCGGACTTCGCCGCCCGGAGGAGTTCGTAGGCCGAGTGGGCCGGGACACACGGGCGCGCAGCTTGCATAGTAACCGCAGCCGGTCAGCGCCCCAAAAGGCGATCATCGCGACGTCGCGAGCCGGTGGTCGGGGTGGCGGGATTTGAACCCACGGCCTTCCGCTCCCAAAGCGGACGCGCTACCAAGCTGCGCCACACCCCGTCTGGTGCGACACGTAGGGTACATGCACCAAGACCGGGAAGTTAAGGATCTTGTGGTCGGTGTCGAGGTCCGTCGCGGTCAGCAGGCGAGGGCGTAGGTGGCGGGTCCGGTCTTGCGGATCAC
>NZ_JBWKFL010000003.1:0-17137 GCF_056434305.1 Streptomyces sp. NPDC044061
AGGCGAGGCAAGGCACCCGAGGCGAACCAGGGCAGCGACACGTATCGAAGGGGGGGGGGGGGGGGGGGGGGGGGGGGGGGGGGGCCCCCCCCCCCCCCCCCCCCCCTCGACCGCCTCGGATCCGCTATCCGAGCACCTCCGCGAGCACCCGGGCCGCCCGCTCCGCCTCGGCGAAGCTCACGTACAGCGGGGTGAAGCCGAAGCGGAGGACGTCCGGGTGCCGGAAGTCGCCCACCACCCCGCGCTCGATCAGGCGCTTCATCACCTCGCCCGCGTCGGAGCAGCGCAGCGCGATCTGGCTGCCCCGCTCCGCGTGCGGCTCCGGGGTCACGGACTCGACCCGGCCGGGCTCGGTGTACGCCCTGACGCACTCCAGGAAGAAGTCCGTCATACCCAGGGACTTGGCCCTGACCGCGGTGACCGGCACTCCGTCCCAGACCTCCAGGGCGGCCTCCAGGGCCAGCATGGAGAGGATGTCCGGGGTGCCGACCCGGCCGCGCAGGGCGCCGGGTGCCGGGGCGTAGGACGGGCTCATGCCGAAGGGCTCGGCGTGGGAGTTCCAGCCGGGCAGCGGGGAGTCGAAGCGGTCCTGCAGCTCCCCGCGCACATACAGGTAGGCCGGTGAACCCGGGCCGCCGTTCAGGTACTTGTAGGTGCACCCGACCGCCAGGTCGACCCCGTGCTCGTCCAGCCCCACCGGCAGCGCGCCCGCGCTGTGGCACAGGTCCCAGACCGCGAGCGCGCCGGAGGCGTGGATCGCGGCCGTCAGCGACGGCAGGTCGTGCAGCCGGCCGGTGCGGTAGTCGACGTGGTTCAGCAGCACCGCCGCCGTGCGGTCGGACAGCGCCGACGGCACCTCCGCGGGCGTCACCGCGCGCAGCGTGCGGCCGGTCAGCCGGGCCGCGGACTCGGCGATGTAGCCGTCCGTGGGGAACGTCGTCGCGTCGACCAGGAGTTCGTCACGGCCCGCGTCCGCCATGCGGATCGCCGCCACCAGCGCCTTGAAGACGTTGACGCTCGTCGAGTCGCCCACCACGATCCGGCCCGGAGCCGCGCCGACCAGCGGGGCGATGCGGTCGCCGATCCGCTCGGGCGCCGTCCACCAGCCGCTCTCCTCCCAGGAGCGGATGCGCAGCTCGCCCCACTGCCTGCGGACCACGTCCTCGACCCGGCCCGGCACGTTCGCGGGCAGGGCGCCGAGGGAGTTGCCGTCCAGGTAGACCACGCCGTCGAGGTCGTCCAGGACGAAGCGGGAGCGCAGCGGCGCCAGTTCGTCCGTCGCGTCCAGCTTCTCGGCGCGCAACACCAGTTCAGACATGGGACCTCGCCGTCCACAGCTCCGGGAACACGTTCTTGCGGGCGCGCTTCTCCAGCCAGGCCACGCCCGCGGAACCGCCCGTGCCGGCCTTCGCGCCCATCGCCCGGCGGGTGGCGACCAGATGGTCGTTGCGCCAGCGCCAGACCAGCTCGGCCACGTCGGTCAACGCCTCGCCCAGGCGGGCGAGTTCGCCGTTCTGGTCGCCGGAGTAGATCTCCTGCCAGGCGGCCTCCACGGCGTCCGAGTGCTCGTAGCGCTGGGCCGCGTCCCGGCGCAGGACCGGCTCCGGGATCGCGTGGCCGCGACGCGCGAGGAGCCGTACGACCTCGTCGTACAGGCTCGGCTCGTGCAGGGCCTTCTCCAGTTCCGCGTGGACGCGCGGGGCGCCGCGGTGCGGGACCAGCATGGACGCGGACTTCTCGCCGAGCAGGAACTCCATGCGGCGGTACATCGCCGACTGGAAGCCGGAGCCCTCGCCGAGGGCGCTGCGGTACGAGTTGAACTGTGCCGGGGTCAGCTGGCCGAGCGGCTTCCAGGAGGCGTTCAGCGCCTCCAGTTCCCGTACGGAGCGCTTCAGCGCGGCGACGGCGACCGGGACGTCGTCCGAGCGGAGCGCCTTCGCGGCGGTCTCCCACTCGTGCACGATCACCGTGAACCACAGCTCCATGACCTGGGTCGTGACCAGGAAGACCATCTCGCCGGGGTCGTCGGAGAGGGTGTGCTGGAGATGGGTGAGCACGTCCGCCTTGACGTAGTCCTCGTACGGCGTCGTACCGGCGAAGTCGAGATGCGGGGTCTCGGGCTCAGCGGCCTCGTGAGGGGGGTGAGCCTGTTGGGACATCGCTGTCTCCTGTGTTACTCCGGGTAGCGGTCCGCCCCTGCCGATGCCGGCACGGGGGCCCCGGTCCCCAAGCGGAATCCTCCGCAATCCCCCCGGATAGGGCAAGGCCCGTCTGCTGCCAGACGGGCCACACCGGTGACTTCCGCCCCGGTCAGCCCAGGGTCTGGGCCGCCGTCGGCGAGGAGTCCTTCAGGAACTGCGAGCAGCGCTCGTACTCCTCCTGCTCACCGATCGCCTGCGCGGCGCGGGCGAGGGCGTGCAGGGCGCGCAGGAAGCCGCGGTTGGGCTCGTGCTCCCACGGGACCGGGCCGTGGCCCTTCCAGCCGCTGCGGCGCAGCGCGTCGAGGCCCCGGTGGTACCCCGTGCGGGCGTAGGCGTACGACTCCACGACCGCGCCCCGCTCGAACGCGTCGTCGGCCAGCTGGGCCCACGCCAGGGAGGAGGTCGGGTACTTGGCGGCGACGTCCGCCGGCGCGGTGCCCCGAGCGAGCAGCTCACGGGGCTCCGGGTCGTCCGGAAGGTGAGTCGGGGGCGGCCCACCGAGGAGGTTCTCGTGAATCGTCATGGATTCAGTTTCCCGCATCCAGGCATATGCGGGGCGGTACGCCTCCGGACCGACGGGACGGCAGCCTCCCAGGGGCGCGGGGAACCGCGCGAGCGGCCCCCACCGGCCCGCGGCCGGGCGCGTTGGGGCGGAGCTGCGAACGGCGGCCCGACTCCCCGGATCCACGGATGTACGGGCTCGGCGACGCAGGCGGCCGACGGGACTGCAGCGCCCTGGGGGCGCGGGGAACCGCGCGAGCGGGCACGACGCGCCCGCACCCGAGATCAGCCCCTAGCCGCCCCGCCGCTCCCCTTCCAGCGGCGGACTCATGACGTTGCCGTGCCTGCGGCATTCCGGCCGGCGGCAGCCCGGAGCCGGCCTGCGCACCAGCGCGAACGCCAGCACCGCACCGACGACGAGAACCGCGGAGCAGATCGGCATCGCCAGGTCGAACGCCGCGTCGAACGCCGCCGGCGACCGGTACGCCTCCGGCCCCATCCCGGTCAGCAGCGGCAGGGCCGCCACGGCGATCAGGCCCGCCGCCCGCGCCGCCGCGTTGTTGATCCCGCTGGCCAGGCCCGCCCGGGCGGTGTCGACGGAGGCGAGGACCGTCGCGGTCAGCGGGGCGACCAGGGTGACCATGCCGGCCCCCATCACGAGCAGCGCCGGGAGCACGTCCTTCACGTAGTCCGCGTGCGGGCCCACCCGCAGCATCAGCAGCATCGCCGCCGCGCAGAGCAGGGGGCCGACGGTCAGCGGCAGCCGGGGCCCCGTGCGGTCGGCCAGCGCGCCGGAGCGGGCCGAGAACAGCAGCATCAGGGCCGTCGTCGGCAACAGGGCCGTACCGGCCTGCAGGGCGGAGTAGCCCGCCACCACCTGGAGCTGGAGCGCGGTGAGGAAGAAGAAGCCGCCGAACGCCGCGTACACGCACAGCGTGACCAGGTTGACCGCCGTGAACTGGCGCGAGGCGAAGATGTCCGGGGGAACCATCGGGTCGGGGCGGTGCCGCTCGACCTGGACGAAGGCCACAGCCACGGCGACACCCCCCACCGCGCTCAGCGCCACCGCCGGGGCGCCCTGGCCGGCCGCGATCAGGGCGTAGGTCAGCAGGGCCAGCGCCAGGGCGCCCAGGGCCGCGCCGAGCGCGTCGAAGCGGCTCTCGGTGGCGTCGGCCGAGGACTCCGGAACATGGCGTACGGCCACCGGCACGCACAGGAGCGCCAGCGGCACGTTGAGCAGGAACACCCAGCGCCAGCCGGGGCCGTCCACCAGCCAGCCGCCCAGGAACGGGCCGACGGCCGCGCCGACGCCGCCGAAGCCGGACCAGAGGCCGACCGCCCGGCTCCGGTCGTCGGAGTGGAAGGAGGCCTGGATGAGCGCGAGGGAGCCCGGGGTGAGGAGGGCCCCGCCGACGCCCTGGAGGGCACGGGCCGCGATGAGGACACCGGTGCCGGGCGCCAGCCCGCACAGCAGGGACGCGGTCGCGAACCAGACGACCCCGATGACGAAGACCTTCCGGCGGCCGTAGCGGTCCCCCAGCGAACCGCCCAGCAGGATCAGGCCGGCCAGCGTGACCATGTACGCGTTGACCGTCCACTGCAGGGCGCCGAGACTCGCGCCGAGGTCGCGGCCGATGGTCGGAAGCGCCACGTTGACGACGGTCGAGTCCAGCATGGCCATGCTGGAACCGAGGATCGTGGTGAACAGGATCCACTTGCCCTGGGGCGAGCTCAGCCGGACGTCGGGCATGTTCCAGGTATACAGCGGGCCCGGTGCCGTGGCACCGGGCCCGCCGACAGCGCCGTACGACGCTTACTTGATCTTGTTGCCCGCCGAGCGCAGGTTCTGCGTGGCCTCGAGGACACGCGCGGCCATGGACGCCTCGGCCAGCTTGCCCCAGGTGCGCGGGTCGTAGGTCTTCTTGTTGCCGACCTCGCCGTCGACCTTCAGGACGCCGTCGTAGTTCTTGAACATGTGGTCGGCGACCGGACGGGTGAAGGCGTACTGGGTGTCCGTGTCGATGTTCATCTTCACGACGCCGTTCTCCAGCGCGGTCAGGATCTCCTGCTCGGTGGAGCCGGAGCCGCCGTGGAAGACGAAGTCGAACGGAGAGGCCTTGCCGAACTTGGCGGAGACGCCGTCGGCCAGCTCCTTCAGCAGCTCGGGACGGAGCACGACGTTGCCCGGCTTGTACACGCCGTGGACGTTGCCGAACGAGGCGGCCAGCAGGTAGCGGCCCTTCTCGCCCAGGCCCAGGGCCTCGGCGGTGCGGATCGCGTCCTCGACCGTGGTGTACAGGGAGTCGTTGATCTCGTGGGAGACGCCGTCCTCCTCGCCACCGGTCGGGGTGATCTCGACCTCGAGGATGATGTTCGCGCGGCGGGCCTGCTCCAGCAGCTCCTGCGCGATCTCCAGGTTGTCGGCCAGGGTCTCGGCGGAGCCGTCCCACATGTGCGACTGGAACAGCGGGTTGCGGCCGGCCTTGACGCGCTCCTCGGAGAGCGCGAGCAGCGGACGTACGTACCCGTCGAGCTTGTCCTTCGGGCAGTGGTCCGTGTGCAGCGCGATGTTGACCGGGTACTTCTCGGCGAGGATGTGCGCGTACTCCGCGAGCGCGACCGCGCCGGTCACCATGTCCTTGCTGTACTGGCCGCCGAGGAACTCGGCACCACCGGTCGAGATCTGGACGATGCCGTCGCTCTCCGCCTCCGCGAAGCCGCGCAGCGCCGCGTTCAGGGTCTGGCTCGAGGTGACGTTGATGGCCGGGTAGGCGAACTTGCCTGCCTTCGCCCGGTCGAGCATCTCGCTGTAGACCTCGGGGGTTGCGATGGGCATGGTCCGCTCCTTGAGTGTGCGGGTTGGCGTTCTGCGTTACGGCCCTGACCTAGACCTGGGGTGTGACGTCATCGTCGGCCCCATCTTTCCAGACATGAACCGATGGTCCATGCGCCGGTCAAGTCCAGGTCAATCCGCGTCGTCAGTCCAGACCCAGTTCATCCTTCGAGAAGGCGAACCGGTACGGAACGCCCGCGCCGGCCTCGATCTTCTCGGCGGCGCCGGTCGCGCGGTCCACGATGGTCGCGACGGCGACGACCTCGGCGCCGGCCTCGCGCACGGCCTCGACGGCGGTGAGCGGCGAGCCGCCGGTGGTGGAGGTGTCCTCCACGACCAGCACGCGCCTGCCCGCGATCTCGGGACCCTCCACCCGCCGCTGCAGACCGTGCGCCTTCGCGGCCTTGCGGACGACGAAGGCGTCCAGCCTCTTCCCGCGCGCGGCGGCCGCGTGCAGCATGGCGGCAGCGACCGGGTCGGCGCCCATGGTCAGCCCGCCCACCGCGTCGAACTCCAGGTCCGCGGTGAGGTCCAGCAGCACCTGGCCGACCAGCGGGGCGGCCTCGCCGTCGAGGGTGATACGGCGCAGGTCGACGTAGTAGTCGGCCTCCAGACCCGAGGAGAGGGTCACCTTGCCGTGCACCACGGCCTTGTCCTTGATCTGCTGCAACAACTGAGCCCGTACGTCCGTCATGCTGCCCAGCTTAGAGGCGCCGCCAGCTCCAGGTGGTCGTCGCCTCCAGCGGCTCCAGGGGCGTGACCAGGCGCGGGAGGGTGTTCAGGCCGTTGGGCGGCCCGGTCTGCGGCTCCACGCACACGGCCTCGGCCTGCTCGTCGTAGACGACCACCCACTCCTCCCGGCTGGTCACCTTCAGCTCCAGCTGCCCGGGCCAGGTGAGGGTGACGTCGACGCCGCCGGGCATGCCGAAGCAGTCGTCCCAGGGGCCGGGCTTGACGTCGATGCGGTTGCCGGTGGGCAGGTGGTCGGCGGCGCGCTCCTCCTGCCAGGCGGCCTCGAAGTCCAGCCGGACGTCCTCGCCTACCGCACCGTCCGCGCCCGCGAGGGTCCGGTTGAACCAGGGGTGCCAGCCGATCTGCGCCGGGAAGGAGTCGTCGTACGCCTCCACGGACATGGTCAGCGTCAGGCTGTCCTCGGCGAGCGCGACGACGTGGGTGACACGGCCCCGGTGTGGCCAGGGGTCGGCCAGGTCGTGGGTGATGACGGCCTCGTCGGCCGAGGTCCGGGCGGTGCGCCAGGCACCGTCGCGCGCGGTGCCGTGGATGGCGTGCGGCGGGGAGTTGAGGGGCATCTGGCGGACGGTGGCGCCGTCCAGGAAGCGGCCCTCCCGGATCCGGCCGCACCAGGGAACCATCGGGAAGCAGCCGTAGCGCTCGCCCTGCCGCAGCAGCTCCACGCCGCCGATCCGGAGCCCGCCGATCCGGCCGCCGTTGCCGGGCCGCACGATCACTTCCGCGTCGCCCGCGGTCAGCGTGATGTCTTCGTTACTCACGGGACGACCCTACTGGGGCGATCAAGAGGGCGTACCCCGGACGAGCGCTGGATCGAGTGCGCGAGCCCCGAGCGGGCACGCGCCGTCGCCCAGCGCGTCCTCGACTTCCATGCCGCGGCGGTCGAGGTGCGGCAGATCCACGACTGGTCCGGGATGGGCGAGCCGCCGGGCCTGTGGGACCTGAGGCCCTAACGCCGTTTGCGCAGGGCGCGGCCCAGGACGATCGCCGAGGCCAGGGCCAGGGCCGCGGCGGGGGCCGCCCAGCGCAGCGCCGGGTTCCCGGCGCCGGTCTGGGGCGCCGGTACGGGGGCGTAGCGGCCGCGCGGCGGGGCGTGGTCGACCTCCTCCGCGCTGCGGCCGATCATCGTGCGGCGCGCGTGCGCGGCCTCGGCGGGCGGCTCGCCCGCCTCGGCGAATTCGGAGCGGCCGTCGCCGTCCGTGTCCACCTCGGGGTCCAGGGAGGGCGGGGGCACCTCGGTGTCGAAGACGGAGGCCTGCCCCGGCTCCGGCTCGGTCGCCTCGTCCCCCTGGTCCCCCTGAGCCTGCTCCGGCTCCTCCGGGTTCGCCGCCAGGCTCTCCACGAAACGGTTCAGCAGGCGGGTCACCGCCGACTGCACGGCCTCCGCGGGCAGTTCCGCGATGCGTCCGTCCGCGTCGGCCGTGCCCTCGACCGTCACGGTCGTGCCGCCCTCGGTGTCCGTGAGGCTCAGGGTGAGGGCGAGTTTGACGGTGCCGGTGCCGCGGGCCTCGGCGGCCTCGCCCTCGACCGCGTAGGTGCCGTCCTCGCGGGGCGCGATCCGGACCGCGCCGCGGTAGGTGACGGAGTGGCCTCCGACGCGCAACTTCAGCCGCCCCGCGACGGGTTCGGCACCGGCGTCCTGCTGGAGCCCGGGGACCGCCCGGGCCACTCGCGCGGGGGCCGCCAGCGCCTCCCTGAGTCGGTCGGCCGGAACCGGAACGAAGACCTGATGCTCCATGTCGGCTGAGCCTACCCAGGACTGGCCGGAACGTACCCTCCCTCAGTAGCGCGGATGCACGAGGGTCGACGCCGGCAACCCCCCGATCCGCGTACGCTCCGCCGCCCGCGCGTCGGCCGTCAGGTCGTCCTGCGTCAGCGTGTGCGGCCGCGGCCCGCGCGGGTCCAGCCGCAGCGGCGGTGCCGAGCCGTCCGGTGCCGTCAGCAGGAAGCCCCAGTCGTGCGGGGCACCGGAGGCCACCGCCGAGCGGTCGGGGCCGGCCGGGAAGCCGGAGTCGTGGCCGAGGACCCGGTAGGGGGAGAGGGCGAAGCCGGACGCGCGGAGGGTCGACGCCACCGTCCAGAAGGCGCGGGGGCGGGCCGCGACCGGGCCGGCGTGCACCACCAGGCGGCCGTCGGCGGCGAGGACGCGGCGGGCCAGGCCGTAGAACTCCTGCGAGTACAGCTTGGTGCTGGCCGTGATGCCGGGGTCGGGCAGATCCGCGATCACGACGTCGTACGACTCGGGCGGCGCCCCGCGCAGCCAGGTGAGCGCGTCCGCCGTGGTGACGTGGACGCGGGGGTCGTCGTAGGCGTGTCCGTTGAGAGCGGACAGGCCGGGGTCGCTGCGGGCCAGGCCGATCAGGCCGGCGTCCAGTTCGACGACGTCGACGCGGCGCACGCCCCGGTGCCGCAGTACCTCGCGGGCGGCCAGGCCGTCGCCGCCGCCGAGGACGAGCACGCGCGCGTGCGGGCCGGTCATCGCGGGGTGGACCAGCGCCTCGTGGTAGCGGCGTTCGTCCCGGCCGCCGACGCGCAGCCGGCCGTCGAGGAAGAGGTCGAGGGGGCGGCCGTGGGTGCCGCCGGCGAGGACGACCTCCTGTACGTCGGTCTGCAGGGCGACCCGGACGTCCTTGCCGTACACCGCGTGCCGGGCGGCGCGCTCGAAGTCGTCGGCGAGGGCGGCCGCGGAGGCGAGGACACCGAGCACGGTGAGGCCGACGAGGAGGAGGGTCCAGCGGGCGCGGCGGGTCAGGTCGCGGCGGAACAGGCCGAGGACCAGGGCGCCGCCTGCGACGACGTTGACCGAGCCGGTGAGCAGCGCGCCCGTCAACTGGCCCAGGAACGGCAGGAGCAGGAAGGGAAAGGCCAGGCCGCCGACGAGGGCGCCGACGTAGTCCGCCGCGAACAGGTCGGCGACAGCACCGCCCGCGTCCTGGCGGCGGATGCGCTGGATCAGCTCCATCAGCAGGGGGACCTCGGCGCCGACGAGCAGACCGATGGCGAGCGAGAAGGCGACCAGCAGGCAGCGCGGTCCGTCGGCCCACACCCCGCCCCAGCCGCCCGTCCAGGCGAAGACGGCGTACAGCGCCATCGCACTGCACCCGCCGACCAGCGCGAGGACGGACTCGATCGCCCCGAAGCCGGCGGCCGCGTGCCAGCGCAGCCGCTTGGCGGCGAGCGAGCCGATGCCCATCGCGAAGACCATCACGGACAGCACGACGGAGGCCTGGGTGACCGAGTCACCGATCAAGTACGAGGCGAACGCGACGAGTTCGAGTTCGTACACGAGTCCGCAGGCCGCGCAGACGAAGACGCACACGAGGACCAGGAACCGTCCGGTGCCGGGCCGGACGGGCAGCCGTGCGGGGCCTGTCCACGGCGGGGCACCCGGGCGCGCGGGGGCGTGCGGTTCGATCACTCTGCGACGTTACGTCACACCCTCGGTACGCTTCGTCACCCACACGTGTGGAAATGCGGGCAGTTGACGTACTGCGGGTTTATGTCGCCCTAACTTGATCGGGCTTCAGTCACCCGGGCCCCGACCCGCGTCCGCGTCGCCACCAACTGCCCGTCCTGCGGGTACGCGTGCCAGGTGCGCCAGTGCACCTGACCCTCGTGCCGCTGGGCCAGCATGGCGGTGAAGGCGTGCGGGCTGCCCGGGAAGACACCGGCGAGGCCGTGCGGGTGGTCGGAGACGAGGGCCAGCAACTCCTGGGCGCGGCCCGCGAACGAGCCAGGCGTGAGCACCTCGACGCGCGCCGCGAACTCGTACTCCCAGTCGCCGACCCGCTTGGCGACGCCCAGGGGCAGCGGGGTGCTGGACCCGGGGATGCAGGCGACCGTCTCCGAGCAGTTCCCCCGCTCCTCCTCGAGCAGTACCTGATGGGACGCGCCGAGCAGTCTCAACTGCAGCCGCGCCCCCGTAAGTTCCAGATCGAGGGTGGCCAGGGCGGGGAGCGGCTCGCGTCCGAGGGCCCAGGCGAGGTCGGCAGCGCGCGTGTCGGTGTAGGTGGTGTTCAGGGTCGTGAGCATGGATCGGCTCCGCTAACAGCCAAAGAAGGGGGGAGATCGGCCATGTCAGCCCGGTCAGCCCGGCCGGCCCGGCCGGGGAGGGGAGTCTGCGGGACGTCCGAGGGGCTGCGTTGGTGATTTAGAGGGAATCATGAACAGTGGCGCCGCCACAGCGTTTTTACCCAACTTCGTGGGGTTTCCATCCCTCAGAGGGCTCCACAGCTCAACTGTTCAACTACGGGACGCGCCCGGCGCGCGACACAGACACCCGGGCGCCCGCCGGAAGCCTTCCTCCGGCGGGCGCCCGGGCGCGGGAAGCTCGGCTGCCCCGTGTCAGCCGCCTCCCCCGGCAGCCGCCCCCGTCAGCTGCCGCCCCCGCATCCGCCCCCACCGCCGCACGAGGAGCCCCCACCGCAGGAGGAACCCCCGCCGCACGACGAGTGACCACCGCACGAGGAGTGACCGCCCCCGCAGGAGTGGTGACCACCGGAGTGGTGACCGCCCGAGTGGTGACCACCGGAGTGATGACCTCCGGAGTGGTGGCCGCCGGACGACGAACCGCCGTCTCCCCCGTCGGCCCACCAGCTGCTCCCCGCGTACGACGACGAGCCGTACGCCCGGCGGCGACGTCCTCCCCTGCGGGCCGCGGACGCGACGACCCCGAAGCAGATGACCGCGATCACCACCACCAAGAAGACGGTGCCCATGGCGTCACCCTCTTTCCGTTCCCCCGAGGCGGCCCCCCGTGGGCCGCGGTGAACGGGGGATGCCCGCCCGCCCCACGGGCCAAAGCAGAGTTGAGCAAGTTCTGAGGGTCAACGCATGGAAAAGGCCCCTGACCTGCACAGACGGGCAGATCAGGGGCCGCCGGGGTCTCACTTCAGCCGGGGTACGCAGCCGAACCAGTTCACGGTGCCGTTCTCGGACGTGTAGCCCAGGCACCTGATGGTCTTGTCGTGCAGGGTCTCGGTCCGGTCGGGGGCTCCGTCCAGGTACTCCGTCTTGTAGTAGGGCTGTACGAGGGTGTCGATGTCGACGGTGTACCAGCGGCGCTTGGTGTCCGGCAGGCTGCAGCCGTGGCCGGTCATGTTGCGGCTGGGATCGTGTATCCACACGGGCCGTTCGGCACGGTCGCAGTGCGCCCTGCCGGCGGCGGCGCCGGCAGAGCCTGCGCCGACACCGAGCAGGGCCGTGGCGACCATGGCCACCGCCGCGGCAGCGCCGAGCGGACGCTTCAGAGTGAGGTTCATTCGATTGGTCCTCCTACCGGATGCGGTGACGGACGGGAGTCGCCGTATCACCGTGGTGCGATATTCACACGTATCCGGAATGTCCGGCTCGCCGGTCGGCGGCGTATTACCCCGCCCCGGTGACGTCCGTGACGCCAATGCAGCAGGCCGCGTGCGGACCCGCCCGCGAAGCCGTGTTGAGCAAGTCCGGAGCATGGGCGCAGGATGGCCGGCATGACCTCCTCCGCGCGCCCGCATCTCAACCGCCGACTCACCGAGTTCGGGACGACGATCTTCGCCGAGATGTCCGCACTCGCCCTGTCGACCGGTTCGATCAACCTGGGCCAGGGCTTTCCCGACACCGACGGCCCCGAGGAGGTGCGGGAGGCCGCCGTACGCGCGCTGCGCGACGGACGCGGCAACCAGTACCCGCCGGGCCCGGGCATCCCCGAGCTGCGCACCGCGGTCGCCGCGCACCAGCTGCGCCGCTACGGGCTGTCGTACGACCCGGACACCGAGGTGCTGGTCACGGCGGGCGCGACGGAGGCGATCGCGGCCTCGCTGCTGGCGCTGCTGGAGCCCGGGGACGAGGTCGTGGCCCTGGAGCCGTACTACGACTCCTACGCGGCGAGCATCGCGATGGCGGGCGGCAGGCGGGTGCCGGTGACCCTGCGGCCGTCCTTCGACGAGGGGGCGCGCTTCCGGCTGGACCTCGACGAACTGCGCGCGGCGGTCACGGACCGCACCCGCCTGCTGCTGATCAACACCCCGCACAATCCGACCGGTACGGTCCTCACGCGTGCGGAGCTGGCCGCGATCGCCGAGCTGGCGGTGGAGCGGGACCTGCTGGTGGTGACGGACGAGGTCTACGAGCACCTGGTCTTCGACGGCGCCGAGCACCTGCCGCTGGCCGCGTTCCCCGGGATGCGCGAGCGGACGGTGACGATCGGCTCGGCGGGCAAGACCTTCTCGTTCACCGGCTGGAAGGTCGGCTGGGTGACGGCCGCGCCGGAGCTGGTGACCGCCGTCCGCTCGGTCAAGCAGTTCCTGACGTACGTCTCCTCGGGCCCCTTCCAGTACGCGGTGGCGGAGGCGCTCGCCCTGCCCGACGCCTACTTCGAGGACTTCCGCCAGGACATGCGCACGCGCCGGGACATCCTCGCGGAGGGCCTGACACAGGCCGGCTTCGAGGTGTTCCGGCCGGCGGGCACCTACTTCATCACGACCGACATCCGGCCCCTCGGCGAGAAGGACGGCTTCGGCTTCTGCCGCGCCCTGCCGGAGCGGGCGGGGGTGGTGGCCATCCCGAACGCCGTGTTCTACGACGACCGCGAGGCGGGGGCGCCGTTCGTGCGGTTCGCGTTCTGCAAGCGCGAGGAGGTGCTGCGGGAGGCGGCGGAGCGGCTGCGCGGCATGTGAGTGGGCGCGGAGCACCGGGCCCGGGGGCGGCAGCCCCCGGACTTCGGCTGTGGCGGGGCGCCGGGACTACTCCTCGTCGCCGCCCGGCTCCTCCGTGTCCTCCGTGTCCTCCGTGTCGTTCACGTCCTCCTCGAGACCGAGCTGCTCGACGAGCCACTTGTCGAACTCGATCGCGGCCCGCACCCAGCTGACCGTGGAGGAGACGAAGTGGTTGAGGTCGACGCCGGTGCCGATCAGCATCTGGGCCTCGCCGATGAGGCGGACCGTGCCGTCGTCGTGGGTGTGGGTGTACACCTTGGGCCACAGGGTGCGACGGTTCCAGTCGTCGACGGACTCCAGCAGCTGCGGCTTCTGGTCGATCTTGTGGGGGCGGTCGTAGAAGGTCCGCACCGAGAAGACCGCCTGCTCGGCGTCCCCGCGGAACATGAAGTACGTGCGGAACTGCTCCCACGGAGCCGCGAGGTCACCCTCCTCGTCGACGACGTACTTCAGCTCCATCTGGTCGAGGAGCTGCTTCACGAGGTCCTGATCCGGGACCACGGGGCCCGCGGGCCCCTGGGGCTGCGGTTCGGGCTGGCCCCCGAAGTTCGGAATCGAGGACGGGTCGATGCTCACCGTGTTTTTCCCTTCGTGCGGATTCCGCCATCCTCCCTCAGAGGGGGAGGGGGGTGGCAAGCCCGGACGGGCCTGTCAGCCGTCGGCTGACATGATCCGTCCGGTCGGGCGGAGGGCCGGCGAGCGGTGGGGGTCGGTATGGCGGCGCGGGGGTCCCGGGCGCGTCGGCCCTGGGCCTCGGCGCGTACGCCGTGGACCTCGCCGTGCCGTACGAGGGCCCGGGCCGGGCCCTCGTACGGTTCTCGGCGTTCACCACGTGAGCGTCACAGCGTCTTGCCCGTCGCCGGCCCCACCAGCAGGCCCTCGCCGAAGCGGTCCACGCGGACCGTGTCGCCGTCCTTGATCTCGCCGGAGAGGATCTCCCTGGCGAGGCGGTCGCCGATGGCGGTCTGCACGAGGCGGCGCAGCGGGCGGGCGCCGTAGGCCGGGTCCATGCCCTCATCGGCGAGCCAGGCCAGCGCCCCGGGGGTGACGTCCAGGGTGAGGCGCCGCTCGGCCAGCCGCCTGGCCAGACGGTCGATCTGCAGCTGGGCGATCCGGGCCAGCTCGTCCTTGTTCAGGGCCGAGAAGACCACGAGGTCGTCGAGCCGGTTGAGGAACTCCGGCTTGAAGGAGGTCCGTACGACCTCCAGGACCTGCTCCTTCTTCTCCGCCTCACTGGTGATCGGGTCGACCAGGAACTGGCTGCCCAGGTTGGAGGTGAGCACCAGGATGGCGTTGCGGAAGTCGACCGTGCGGCCCTGACCGTCCGTCAGGCGGCCGTCGTCCAGCACCTGCAGGAGGACGTCGAAGACCTCGGGGTGGGCCTTCTCCACCTCGTCCAGCAGCACCACGCTGTACGGGCGGCGGCGGACGGCCTCGGTGAGCTGGCCGCCCTCCTCGTAGCCGACGTATCCGGGGGGCGCGCCGACGAGCCGGGCCACGCTGTGCTTCTCGCCGTACTCCGACATGTCGATGCGGACCATGGCCCGCTCGTCGTCGAAGAGGAAGTCGGCGAGCGCCTTGGCGAGTTCGGTCTTGCCGACGCCGGTCGGGCCGAGGAAGAGGAAGGACCCGGTGGGCCGGTCGGGGTCGGCGATACCGGCCCGGGAGCGCCGTACGGCGTCGCTGACCGCCCGCACGGCCTCGGCCTGGCCGATGAGCCGCCTGCCCAGCTCGTCCTCCATGCGCAGCAGCTTCTGCGTCTCGCCCTCCATCAGGCGGCCCGCCGGGATGCCGGTCCAGGCGGCGACGACGTCGGCGATGTCGTCGGAGCCGACCTCGTCCTTGACCATGGTGTCCCGGGCGGCCTCCTCCTCGGCCTCGGAGGCGACCTCCAGCTCCTTCTCCAGCTCCGGGATCTCGCCGTACAGCAACTTGGCCGCGGTGTCGAAGTCGCCGTCGCGCTGGGCGCGTTCGGCCTGGCCGCGCAGCTCGTCCAGCTTCTCCTTCAGCTCACCGACCCGGTTGAGGGACTGCTTCTCCTTCTCCCAGCGCGCGGTCAGGCCCCGCAGCTCCTCCTCCTTGTCGGCGAGGTCGCGGCGCAGCTTCTCCAGGCGTTCGCGGGAGGCCGGGTCGGTCTCCTTGGCGATCGCCAGCTCCTCCATCTTCAACCGGTCCACGGAGCGCTGGAGTTCGTCGATCTCGACGGGCGAGGAGTCGATCTCCATGCGGAGCCGGGAGGCCGACTCGTCGACCAGGTCGATGGCCTTGTCCGGCAGGAAGCGGGAGGTGATGTAGCGGTCAGACAGGGTGGCGGCGGCCACCAGCGCGCTGTCGGCGATCTGCACCTTGTGGTGGGCCTCGTACCGGCCCTTGAGGCCGCGCAGGATCGCGATGGTGTCCTCGACGGTCGGCTCGGCGACCAGCACCTGCTGGAAGCGGCGCTCCAGGGCGGGGTCCTTCTCGATCCGCTCGCGGTACTCGTCCAGCGTGGTCGCGCCGACCATGCGCAGCTCACCGCGGGCCAGCATCGGCTTGAGCATGTTGCCCGCGTCCATGGCGGAGTCGCCGCCGGCCCCGGCGCCCACGACGGTGTGCAGTTCGTCGATGAAGGTGATGATCTGCCCGTCCGAATCCTTGATCTCGGCGAGCACGGCCTTCAGCCGCTCCTCGAACTCACCGCGGTACTTCGCGCCCGCGACCATCGCACCGAGGTCGAGCGCGACGAGCCGCTTGTCCTTCAGGGACTCGGGCACGTCCCCCTTGACGATCCGCTGGGCGAGGCCCTCGACCACGGCGGTCTTGCCGACGCCCGGCTCGCCGATGAGGACCGGGTTGTTCTTGGTACGGCGGCTCAGCACCTGCACGACCCGCCGGATCTCCTGGTCCCGGCCGATGACCGGGTCCAGCCGGCCCTCGCGGGCGGAGGCGGTGAAGTCGGTGCCGAACTTCTCCAGGGCCTTGTACTGACCCTCGGGGTCGGCGGTGGTCACGCGGCGTCCTCCCCTGGCCTTCCGGAAGGCCTCTTCGAGCTTCTTGCTGTCGGCGCCCTGCCGCTGGAGCACCTCGCCGGCCGCTCCGCCCTTCGCGGCGATGCCGATGAGCAGGTGCTCGGTCGACAGGTACTCGTCGCCGAGTGCCGCGGCCCGCTCGCCGGCGTCCGCGATCACGGCGAGCAGTTCGCGGTTGGGCTGCGGGGGTGCGACGGTGGAGCCGGTCACGCTGGGCAGCGACGCGAGCACGCGCTCGGCGCCGGAGCGCACGGCCGCCTGGTCGGCGTCGACGGCGGCGAGCAGGTCGGTGACGTTCTCGTTCTCCTGCCCCGCGAGCAGCGCGAGGAGCAGGTGGGCGGGCGTGAGGTCCGGGTGGCCCTCGGTCACGGCCCGGTTGCCGGCCGCGTTGATCGCTTCCCGGCTCCTGTTGGTCAGCTCGGCGTCCACGTGTCCGTTCTCCTCCTCGGGGTCGGCTCGGCGGCCTCGTCTCCCACCGCTGACTTGACCAGCATACGCAAAGTTGAGTCTATTCCACTCAAGGCGGGGGATTGCAGCTTCCTGCGGTTAGGTTTCGGGGCCATGGCCACGTACTCCCAGGACCCGGCTTCCCCGGACGAGCCCTACCTCGCCTTCTGGCGGGAACGGCATCTGTGCACGCTGACGACGCTGCGCCCCGACGGGAGCCCGCACGTGGTGCCGGTGGGGGTGACGTACGACCCCGGGGCGCGGCTGGCCAGGGTGATCACCAACGGGACCAGCACGAAGGTGGCCCACGTCCTCGCGGCGGGACCCGAGGGCGCACGGGTGGCGGTGTGCCAGGTGGACGGCCGGCGCTGGGCCACGCTGGAGGGCCGGGCGCGGGTGCGCACCGACCCTGAACGGGTGGCCGAGGCGGAGCGGCGCTACGCCGAGCGGTATCACCGGCACCCCGGGGAGAACCCCTCGCGGGTGGTGATCGAGATCGAGCTGGAGCGGGCTCTCGGGCGGGGCTGAGACAAGGCGGTCACCCGGTTGGTTTTCAGCCACCGTGAAAGCGTTCCCAAACCCCGAAATGTCGGCACAAACTGCAGCGGGGGGGGGGGGGGGGGGGGGGGGGGGGGGGGGGGGGGGGGGGGGGGGGGGGGGGGGGGGGGTTTTTCTTGGGGGTGGGGGTTAGGTGAGTCG
>NZ_JBWKFL010000003.1:17147-112283 GCF_056434305.1 Streptomyces sp. NPDC044061
CACCCCCCCCCCCACCCCCCCCCCCCCCCCCCCCCCCCCCCCCCCCCCCCCCCCCCCCCCCCCCCCCCCCCCCCGCTGCGGGGGGAAGTACCTGAGCGATCTTTTTACGACGGGGGAATCGCGTCAGGCACTGCGGGGGGTGGCCGAAATGGTCCTCACGTCCGAGACCTCCGGTTCTGCCAGCCGGTGGTCGCGTTGGTCCAGATTCACAAAGATCATGCCGTACCGGACGGCACACCGCACCGGCTGCGGCGCCCCGCGGGGCTTGCGCAGGCATCGGTACGCCCGTACGTCCTCGTCGTCGTCCCGGGTGACGACCACCGGCTCGCCGAACACCGTCACCATCAGCGAGTCACCGGTGTGGGGGATGGCGGTGACCAGGTCGATGAAGTGCCAGCCCGAGCGGTAGGCGGTGGCCATTTCACGTCGGAACGACCGGTCGTCGGGTGGGGTGGTCATGCCGCCGTCCCCGTCGCGACGAGGGGTGTGCTCTGCCCCCAACCGGTGTCCGCCGGCGTGGCGACGACTCCCGTCGGCTCACTGGCGCCCCAGCCGGTGTCCAGCTTGGCCACGCCGACCGCCTGCGCCGTCCCCGCCCCAGCACCGAAGACCACGGCCGCAGAGAAGGCAACGGCAAGCGCCGATCGAAGCATTCTCTTGTACATAGTCGGCTTCGTCCTCACTCAACGAGTTTCCTTCCCCCGTGCCACGAAGACGATGGCTCATTCAGGCACGTCAATGCCACAGGGTCGATGCATCATGTTCCTGCATGTTCAGGACCCTGGGGGGTGGAGATTTGCCTAATAACAACCCAAAAGGGACACATCCACACGCGATAACCGATCTCTGTGAGGAGGGGACACAGCTCTATGCGAGTGCGTTGAGCACCGGCCGCATCGCACGGGCGGAGATCGAGGACGCCCCCTGCCTCCTGGAGTTCGCTCTGCTGCACCCGGATCCTGACGACGAGAACTGGTTGCGCCCGGTTCCCCCGGCCGTCGCGCTCGCCCAGCGGCTGCACCCGCTGGAACGGGAGATCCTGGACCGTCGGCGGTTCTCCATCGAACTGACCGAATCCTTCGAGCCATTCATGGCGCTCAGCGCGCTGGCCCCCGCCCCCACCCACGCCATCACCGTGCTAGAAGGCTCCGACCGGATCAACGCGGCGCTCAACGTCGCCACCGCCGAATGCCGGCACGAGGTCCTGACCGTACAGCCGGGCGGCGGACGCAGCGAGCAGATCCTGAAGCAGGCCCTCGAACGGGACCGCCCGCTCATGGAGCGCGGTGTGAGCATGCGCACGCTCTACCAGCACACCGTCCGGCACAGCCTGGGCACCATGGCGTACGTGGACGTCATGTCCCGCGGCAAGGTCGAGATCCGCACGCTGGAGGAGCTGATAGGCCGGCTCATCATCTGCGACGCGACCGTCGCGTTCGTCCCGGCGCACGACGACCAGCAGGTCGCCCTCGAACTGCGCCACCCCGGCCTCGTCAAGTACCTGATCAAGGTGTTCGAGCACCTCTGGCGCCGCGCCACCCCCCTGCGCGATGAGGTGCCCTACGAGCCCGCCCGCGACGGCATCACCGGCGTCCAGCACTCCATCGCCAAGCTGCTGGTCGAGGGCCACGTCGACGAGGCGATCGCCCGCCGCCTCGGCATGAACGTGCGCACGTGCCGCGCGCACATCGCCAAGCTCGCCCAGGCCCTCGGCAGCGGCAGCCGGGCCCAACTCGGCTTCCTGATCGCCCAGTCGGGACTCCTGGAGCAGGACGTGTCGGCACCCGGGCACACCGACCGCCACTGAGCGCGGCCGCCCGACGGCACCGGACGGCCCGAGCCGCACCCCGCGCAGAGCACGCCCCACCCCGCATTCCCGAGCAGGAGGGAGCCCGGCAGTGACCCCGGCGCCGCACCCGGACCACGGCATGGAAGAGCTGTGTCCGGCAGGATCGGAGCTGTACGCGCTGGCCCTGGCCGAAGGCCACGTCACCGGCGCACAGGCCGAGACGGCCCCCTGTCTGCTGCGGTTCGGTCTGCTCCAGCCGACCGTCGACGACCCGAGCCGGCTGGAGCCGGTGCCCGCCGCCGTCGCCCTGCACGAGCTGCTGCGCAGCTCGGAGGAGCGGGTCGCCGAGGAACGCCGGCGCGAGTCACGCCTGGCCAGGGCCTTCGAGCCGCTGCTGCGGACGCAGGCCCAACCCCTCGGGCCCGCCGAAAGCCCCGCGACGATCCGGATGCACAGCGGACGGGACCGGATCAACGAGGCCATCTCCCGCGTCATGGCGGACGCCTCCGGGGAACTCCTGGCGATACAGGCCCACCCCACCCACACCCGTACACCCCCCGGCCTGTTCGCCCTCGCCCTCGAACGCGACCAGGCCCTGCTGGACCGCGGCGGCCGTATCCGCACCCTCTACCAGCACACGCTGCGCCACGCCCCCACCGTCCACGCCCGCTACGAACGGCTGCGCGGCGACGTCGAGGCCCGCACCCTGAACGAGGTCACCGAGCGGCTCCTCGTGTTCGACCGCGCGGTCGCCTTCCTCCCCGCGAACAAGGACCGCACCCTCGCCCTGGAGGTCCGGCTGCCCGCCCTGGTCGACTATCTCGTCACCGTCTTCGACCGCCTCTGGCACCTCGCCACCCCGCTGTACCCGCGGGCCGCCAACAAGCCGTCCCTGGACGGCGTCACGCCCCGGCAGCGGGCCATCGCCGCACTCCTCGTGGAGGGCCACACGGACTCCGCCATCGCCGAACGCCTCGGCATGAACGTGCGCACCGCCCGCCTCCACATCGCCAAGCTCGCCGCCACCCTCGGCAGCGAGAGCCGCGCCCAACTCGGCTATCTGATCGGCGAGTCGGGGATCCTGAAGCAGGAGGAGGCGGCGGAGTGAGCACGGCACCGCACCGGGACCACGCGGCCGAGGAGCTGTGCGCCGCAGGCGTGCGGCTGTACGAGCGGGCCCTGCGCTCGGGCCGGCTGCGCGCCGAGGACACCGCCGAGGCCCCCTGTCTCACCGGCTTCGGGCTGCTGCACCCCGCCCCGGACGACCCCGGCCGCCTCGAACCCGTCCCGCCCGCCGCCGCCCTGAACCGGCTGCTGCGCGCCTCCCGGGCCCGGGTCGCGGGCGAGCAGCGCCGCGAGGACCGGCTGGTGGAACAGCTCGAGCCGCTGATCAGGAAGGCCGGACCGCAGGCCGCCGGCACCGGCGCCGACACTCCGCTGCTGCGCCTGCACAGCGGCACCCGGCGGATCAACCAGGCCATCACCGAGGCCATGGCACAGGCCCACCGTGAGGTCCTCTGCGTCCAGCCGCACGCCGGTCTCGCCGGGCCGCGCGGCGAGGCCGCCCACGACGTCGCCTTCGGCCGCGACCAGGCCCTGCTGGACCGCGGCGGCCGGCTGCGCACCCTCTTCCAGCACACCGTGGTGCATCTGCCGGCCGTCCACGCCTACAACGAACGGCTCCGCGGGGACACCGAGGCCCGCTGCCTGGACGAGCTGACCGACCGGCTCATCGTCATGGACCGCGAGGTGGCCTTCCTCCCGGCCGACGACGACGGCACCCTCGCCCTGGAGGTCCGTCATCCCGCGCTGGTCGCGTACTTCGTCACCACCTTCGACCGGCTGTGGCGGCTGGCCACCCCCATGTTCCCGGAACCGGTCCGACGCCCCACCCTGAACGGCGTCACGCCCCGGCAGCGCGCCATCGCCCGGCTGCTGGTCGAGGGGCACACCGACACCGCGATCGCCGAACGCCTCGGCATGAACGTGCGCACCGCCCGGGACCACATCGCCCGGCTCGCCACCACCCTCGGCAGCGAGAGCAGGGCCCAACTCGGCTTCCTGATAGCGCGGTCCGGGATCCTGGAGCTGGACGAGGCGGCCCAATGAGCCACCGCGGGCACGCGATCGAGGAGCTGTGCGACACGGGCACCGAGCTGTACGCACGGGCCCTCAGGGACGGCCACGTACGGGCGGCGGACGCGGCCGACGCCCCCTGTCTGACCGACCTCGGGCTGCTGCACCCGGCCGTCGACGACCTGGACCGGCTCGAACCCGTCGCCCCGGCCGCCCTGCTGACCCACCTGCTGCGCGGCTCCCGCGCGCGCATCGCCGAGGAACGCCGGCGCGAGGACCGGCTGGTGACGCTGTTCGACTCGCTGACCCACGTCGGGACACCGCCCGGCACGCCCGCCGACACACCCACCCTGCGCATCCTCAGCGGCACCGAACGCATCAACGGCGCCATCGGCGACGCCATGGCCGCCGCCACCGAGGAGGTGCTCTGCATCCAGTCGCACGCCGGGCTCACCGGCCCGCGCGGCGAGGCCGCCGGAGCGGCCGCCTTCGGGCGCGACCAGGCGCTGCTCGACCGCGGCGCCCGGCTGCGCGCCCTCTACCAGCACACCCTGCGTCATCTGCCCGCCGTGTACGGCAACTTCGAGCGGCTGCGGGGCGACGTCGCCGTCCGCGGACTCGACGAACTGCCGGACCGGCTCATCGTGGTCGACCGCACGGTGGCGTTCATCCCTGCAGGCGACGACGGCCGGCTCGCCCTGGAAGTGCGCCACCCGGCCCTCCTCCGGTTCTTCGTGACGGCCTTCGACCGGCTCTGGCGCCTGGCCACCCCGATGCACCCGCAGGCCGTCGAGCGCCCGTCCCTGAACGGCGTCACCCCGCGCCAGCGCGCCATCGCCGCGCTCCTCGTGGAGGGCCACACCGACGCCGCCGTCGCCGAACGCCTCGGCATGAACGTGCGCACCGCCCGCGTCCACATCGCCCGGCTCGCCGCCACCCTCGGCAGCGAGAGCCGCGCCCAGCTCGGCTATCTCATCGCACGCTCGGGGATTCTTGATCAGGCACCCTGAGCCCGGGGGGCACGGCCGGGGGGCCGGTGTGCGGGGGACCGTCCAGGCCCACCTGGGCGATGCGAACGCCCAGTTGGGTACGGCTCGCCGCACCGAGGGTGTCCGACAGACGGGCGATGTGGGCCCGGCAGGTGCGGACGCTTATGCCGAGCCGCTCGGCGATGACCGCGTCCTGGTGGCCCTCCGCGAGCAGCGCGGCGATGGACCGCTCGCGGTGCGAGATGCCCTCGATGCCGGTGTCGGGGAGCGGAGCCGTCAGCGGCAGCGCGAGCCGCCACAGCCGTTCGAAGACGGTCACCAGGTACTCGACCAGGGCCGGATGGCGCAGCTCCAGGGCCACCGTGCGCTCGGCGTTGGCGGGGATGAAGGCAACCGTGCGGTCGAAGAGGATCAGCCGGTCGATGACCTCGTCCAGGGTGCGGGCCTCGACCGCGTCCCCCATCAGCTCCAGGTAGTTGAGCAGCCCCTGCCCGTGCCGGGCCACGTGCGTGTACAGGTCGCGCATGCGCACGCCCCGGCCACGCAGCGCCAGCGCCCGGTGCAGGCCCTCGGTCAGCTCGGCCTCGCGCCGGATGCCGCCGGGCTGCACGGTGAGCACCTCACTGGTGCACGCCGAGGTCGCCTCGTCCATCGCGGCCTGGATGCGGGAGAGTCCGTCCAGCACGCGGATGGCCGTGCCCTCGCCCGGTGCCGACAGCGCCTGCAGCTGCCGGCCGAGCCCCGCGTACCACTCGAAGGCGGCCACCGCCGAGCCCACCCGCCGCTGGCTCTCCCTGACCTCGTCGTAGACCCCGCGCAGCAGCCGGGTCATGACCTCCTGCGGGGACGTCGGGACCAGCCAGTCCATGTCGTCGGGGTCGGGGTGCAGCAGGGCCAGCTCAAGCAGGCAGGGCACCGGCTCCGCGTCCGTGCGCGGCACCCGCCCCCGACGTACGGCCCGGGAATACACCCGATCCCCGGCCGCGCACAGTCGGTCGGCACCGTGAGGATGCTCCTCCGCCCCGTGCCCGGCCATCGCCCATTCCACCCCCGGTTTACTGCCACTTCCGCAGCGCAACTATGCGCGGCCCGGACCGGGTCCGCAACACGGCTCCGCCCACCGAGGGGGTCCTAAAGCACCGTTGTGCCCCGGTATCATCCGGCCTCCGCCCGTCGCATTGCAACAAGATGATGGTGGTGGCCGGAACGCCACAGGGGCATCGTTGGTCCCGCTTCCCCCCGGGTGCCACGGCAGCCGGAGAGCGGCCCCGGCCGGGCACCCCCCGCACGGCCGCGGCCGCCGCATCGCGCCCACGGGGGTGGCGCGATGCCGGGAGGGCCGCCCAGGGCACGTGACGCGGCGGGCCGGACGCCATCCACCGGTGATCGCCGCGTCACGTGCCCCTCCGGCGTCCCGTCACGACGGACGCACCGGCTACGACGACGTCACATACGCGGCGAAGCGGGCGAGCACCGGATTCGTGTCGTCCGCGCGGTGGGCGAAGGAGACGGCGTAGCGGGGCGGTTCGCCGGTGAAGCGGCGGATGGCGACCTCGGGCGGGCAGAGCTTGCGGGCCCGGCCCAGGTCCATCACCGAGACGCCGGTACCGTCGGCGACCGAGGCGACGACCTGTTCGAAGTCCGGCTCCTCGGCGGCCAGTTGCGGGGGCCCGTCCGGCCAGACGTCGGCGAGGAGTTCTTCGTACAGCACGGGACCCGCCTCCCTCGGCCACAGGACGACCGGCAGGCCGCGCAGATCGTGACGGGTCAGGCCGTCGCGGACGGCGAGCGGGTGGCCCGGCGGCAGGATCACGGCCACTTCCTCCTCGGCGACCACGGTGGCCGTGATGCCCGGTTCGCCGATCATCCCGCGGACGAAGGCGGCGTCCAGGTCGCCCTCGCGCAGCAGCCGCAGGCACCACGAGGACATGCCGGTGGTCACCGACACCTGGACGTCCTGGTGGTCCTCGCGGAAGCGGCGGACCAGCTCGGTGACGCGGTCGTCGGCGCCCGAGCGCGAGTAGGCGAGGCGCAGTCGGCCGCGTGTGCCGTCGGCCACCGCCCGCACCCGGTCGGCGAGTTCACCGGCCGCGAGCAGCAACGGCTCGGCGCCCGCCAGCAGCGCCCGGCCTGCCGCGGTGAGCGTGACGCCCTGCGGGGTGCGGTCCAGCAGGGACACCTTCAGCTCCTGCTCGAGCACCTTGATCTGCTGGCTGAGCCCGGGCTGCGCGATGTTCAGCTCCGCGGCGGCCCGGCCGAAGTGCAGGTGCCTGGCCAGCACCACGAAGTACCTGAGTCGCCGCAGCTCCATGCCGGCATCCTAGGCAGCCGGGCGCGGCCGTCCCGGGCGGACCGGGCAGACTTCATGGCCCGTACACAGACCGGCCGGCGAGGCACCCGCCGGCCCGTCCCCGAGCCGGTGTCGGGCCACCGTTCGAGCCGTCGCCGTGCCGCCGCTCGAGCCGCCATAAAGAAGGCTGATCGGCTGCGAGAAAACCTCTATTGGACCCCCGACCGCGCGCCGCGCAGGCTGGGGCATCATGAGCGAGCGGGGGAAGACGGAGCGTGCCGTGCGACTGCGGCCCATGGCCCCGGCGGAGCGCGAGGCGTTCCTGGCCGAGGTGCGGGTGGCCGTCGTCGCCGTCGCGGGCGAGGACGGACGGGCGCCGCTGTCGGTGCCGATGTGGTACGCCTACACGCCCGGCGGCGACATCACCCTGATCACCGCGCTGGGCAGCCGCAAGGCCCGCCTGGTCGAACGGCACCGGCGGCTGTCGCTGTGTGTGCAGGACACCGAGCCACCGCGTACCTACGTCACCGTCGAGGGACCCGTCGTGGAGTTCCGCGCGCCGGCCACCGAGGCGGAACGCCGGGCGCTGGCCCACCGGTACCTGGGACCGGAGGCGGGCGACGCGTTCGTCGACGCGAGCCCCGACGCCACCGCGCGGTCGGTCCTCGTCCGGGTACGCCCCGAGCACTGGCTGTCCCGCGGCGCGTCCTGACCCCGCCCCGTCCACCGGCACGCCGGCCCCGGCCCACACCGCCCGCGTGTCCACGCTGCGCCCGCGCGACGGGCGCGAAAGGGGAACTGAGGTGGCCCACCTCGTATTCGTCGAGATCACCGCGCTGGGCGTGCAGTCCATCGCGTACGCCAAGCGGCAGGGGCACGAAGTGACCCTGCTGCGTTCACCGTTGTACGACTTCGTCACCCCGCCCGCCGAGCGGGCTCGCGCCGAGGAGCTGGCGGACCGCACCATCCACTCCCCCGACCTGCAGGACGTGGAGCCGCTGCTCGGGCTGCTGCGCGAGCACGGCGTCCGGCCGGGCGACGTGGACGCCGTGCTGACCACGCTGTCGCTGTGCGTGCTGTCCGCGTCCCGGCTCGCCGAGCGGCTGGGCGCGCGCGGCACGCCGTACGAGGGGGCGGCGGCGGCCCGGGACAAGGGGCGCTGCCGGGAGATCCTCCGGGACACGGGCGTACCGAGCCTGGGCTTCGCGGTGGTGACCACGCTCCCCGAGGCGCTTCGGGCCGCGGCCGGCATCGGCTATCCCGTGGTGGTCAAGCCGGTCTCCGGGGTCGGCAAGGCCGTCACCGGCATCGTCGAGGACGCGGACGGCCTGCGCGCCCACTTCGCGGACGCCGCTGTGGAGTTGCGGTCGATGGAGCCGGGTCTGGCCGCCGAACTGGACGAGCGCCACATCGTCGAGGAACTGGCGGTCGGCGAGCTGTACTCCGTGGAGGTCGCCGCCGACGGCGAGCGGTACACCCCGCTGGTCGCGGTGGGCCGCAAGATGGGCCGGGACAACCCGGTCCTGGAACTGGGCTGCACCGTGCCCTCGGGGCTCCCGGACGTGGAGGAGGCCGAGCTGGGGGCGTACGCGGCACAGGTCTGCCGGGTCCTCGGGCTCGACCTCGGGATCTTCCACGTCGAGGTCATGCGGACGGCCACCGGGTTCCGGCTGGTCGAGGCCAACCCGCGGATCTCCGGCGGGTCACTGCCCGACTCGGTGCGCATGGCCACCGGCCACAACGTCTTCGAGATCCTGGTCGACCTGTTCCTCGGCGTGCCCGCGCCCTCCGGTCCGCTGCCCCGGCTGCGGGCGGCCAGCCACACCTTCCTGGCCGCCGCGCACGACACGGTCGTACCGGCCGACCTGTCGAAGGACTGGTTCGAGGAGTTCCGGCCACGTCTGCACTCCGGCTTCAGCCGGGCCGAGCCAGGCGCCCGGCTGCCGGGCATGAACGGCAACTTCGACACCTTCGGCATGATCCGGGTGGTCGGCGACGACGCGGACCGCGCCGACGAGGAGTGCGCGGCCGTCCGGCGGGACATCGAGAAGCGGCTCGGGTTCCCGCTGACGGCCGTGGCGGAGCGGGCGGTCGCGGCGGACCCGGGGCGGGGCGTGCGCTGAGATGCCCGGCACCCCCCACACCGCCCCGTCCGGCACCTCCGGCACCGCTCCGTCCGGCAATCCCCACCCCTCGACGACTCGCACCCCCCACACCACCGGCACCCTGATCCGCTACCTGCTGACCGCCTCCCTGGTGCGCACCGCGAGCGGCGGTGCGGCCGTCGGCCTGTTCACTCTGACCGTCCGCGCGGGCGGCTCCGGCGGCGCGGCCCTGGGCGGCCTGCTCGCCGCGCTGCTGACCGCCCCCTACGTCGCCGGGCCCTGGCTGGCCGGAGTGCTCGACCGGGCCCGGGACGGACGCCGGGTCCTGGCCCTCTCCTTCCTCGTGTTCGGCGCCGGCCTCTCCGCGGCCGCGCTGCTGCTCGGCCGTGTCCCGGCGCCGGTGGTGGCCGGGCTCGTCACCGTCGCCGGACTGTGCGGGCCGCTGGTCACCGGCGGTCTGAGCAGCCGCCTGGCCGCCCTGGACGGCCTCGCGGACCGCGCCCAGCGGCGGGCCGAGGGCTGGGACTCGGCGACCTACGGCATCGGCAACACCCTCGGCCCGGCCGCCGTGGGCGCCGCCGGCGCGGCACTCGGCCCGCGCGCCGCCGTGCTGTGCCTGGGCGTGGCGGCGGCCCTGGCCGCGCTCACCGTCCTGACCCTGCCCACCGCACGGCCGCCCGCGAAGGGACCGGCCGGCCCACCGCGGGTGCGGCAGACCCTCCGGGTCATCGCGACCGTCGGCCAACTGCGCCGCGTGATGCTGGCGATGGCGCTCACCGCGCTGGTCGCCGGCGGTATCACGGTGGTCGCGACCACCCTCGGCCGGCAGCTCAGCGGCAGCGCCGACGCGGGCGCCGCCCTCGCCGCCGTCTACGGCTTCGGCTACCTCGCCGGGTCGGTCGTGGCCGGTCTCGTGCCGCTCGGCGGCGAGCCGGAGCGGACGGCCACCGTGCTGGTCGCGGTGAGCGCGGGCGCCGTGGCCTGCTGTGCTTCGACGCCGGGCTACACCGTGGCCGTGGTGACGTTCGCCGCCGCCGGGGCCGCCAGTGCCCTGCTGTTCACCGCGACGCTGGCGGTGCGCTCGGTGTACGCGCCGCCCGCCGCCCGCGCCCAGGTGTACGTCTCCATGGGCGCCCTGAAGATGGCCGTGTCCTCGGCGGGCACCGCCCTGGCAGGCAGCCTGATGGGCCTCGGCCCGCGCACGCTGCTGGCCGCCGGAGCGGCCGTCACCGTGCTCGCGCTGGCCGGCGTCCTGGGCGACCGGCACCTGGTTTCCCGGCGTTCGAAGCCGGAAACCGAAGGAATTTCATCGGCACGCAACAATGACCGTCGATTTCCTTCTGAAATTTCTTGACGGGCCGCCGCCGAACCGCAAATAATCATGTGCATGCGACAGCAAACTGACCGACCGGGGGTAAAGTCAGCGGATTGTCTCCGCAGCTGCCCCTGTTCCCCCTGTCGCGTTTCGCACTGATCCCGCCATCTCCCCGCGCACTTCCGTGCGCCCGCGCACCGTTGCGCCACATGGCGGTTGACCTGCAGGTAAGACTCACAATTCAACCCTGCACCCGCACCCGCGACTCCCGATCAGAGGACAGACATGGCAGCCATTGCCACACCCGCAGTGCACCTGGCCAATGTTCTACCGTCGCCGCGCGAGGCCGCGCCCACCCCTTGCTCGTGCCACGCGTTCGGTATACGCACCCAGCATTCTCTGCAAATACAGCGGAATATCTACGAGAATCCGCGGGACAGCGTCCGGGCGGTATTCGAGGACCTTCTCGACGAATGCGCGGACACCGAGTTCGGCCGTGCCCACTCCCTGGCCCGCGTCCGCACCGTCGACCAGTGGCGGCGGGCCGTGCCGATCCAGCAGTACGAGGACGTCGAGCCCTACGTCCGCCGCGCACGCGAGGGCCGGTCCGCGGTCCTCACCCGCAGCCATCCCTACGCGTACCTGAAGACGTCCGGTTCCAGCGGAACGCCCAAGCACATCCCCACCACCCGGCACTGGCGCGACCACTACCGCGGACCCGCCCTGTACGCGCAGTGGGGCCTGTACTTCGAGACGCTCGCGGCCGCCGACGCGCGCGCCGGGCGCACCGCGTCCGCCGCGCACATCCCGCAGGTCCTCGACCTGTCCTGGGAGCGCACCCCGGGGCGCCCGGGCCCCGACGGCGGCAGGCCCGTCTACAGCATCTCCAGCCGCCCGGCCGCGGTCGGCTCCCGGGACTGGCTGCCGCCGTGGTACGACGAGCCGTGGCTGCTAGGCGACCCCGAGGAGAACTGGGACGCGGCGCTGTACCGCAAGCTGCGCCTGCTCGCGGGCGCCGACGTGCGGGCCGTGGTGGCCCTCAACCCGTCGAAGATCATCAGCCTGGCGCAGACGCTGGCCGCCTCCGGCGAACGGCTGGTGACGGACGTACGCGAGGGCACCCTGGCCGGCGCCCGGCACCCCGCGCTCAGCCCCGACCGGGAGACCGCCGACCGTCTGGCCCGCGTGCTCGAGGCGACCGGCGGCACCGCCGCCCTCACCGACCTGTGGCCGGGCATCGCGCTCGCCGTCGCCTGGAACTCCGCCTCCGCCGCCCTCTACCGGGACTGGCTGGAGGAGGTGCTGCCCGGCGTGCCCCGGCTGCCGTTCAGCACGACCGGCACCGAGGGCATCGTCACCCTGCCCGTCGACGGCCACCCCTCCGCCGGTCCGCTGGCCGTCAACCAGGGCCTGTACGAGTTCGTCCCCGTGGAGGACACCGAAGGCGCCGAGTCGCTGGCGCCGGACACCCCGACCCTGCTCTTCGACGAGCTGGTCGAGGGCCGGGAGTACCGGCTGGTGATGAGCCAGGCCAACGGGCTGCTGCGGTACGACGTCGGGGACGTCTACCGGGTGGCCGGCCGCTACGGCGCCACCCCGCGCCTGGAGTTCACCGGACGGGCCGGCTTCCGCGCCTCCTTCACCGGCGAGAAGCTCACCGAGACGCAGGTCCACCAGGCCGTCGTGCAGTCGCTTCCCGAAGGCCTCGGCGGCCGGCCCCTGTTCACCGTCGTACCGGTGTGGGGAGCCCCGCCCCGCTACCACGTCGTCGTCGAGGGCGCCGCCGACCTCGGCCCCGCCGGTCTGGAGTCGCTGGCCCGCGACACGGACACCGCGCTGCGCCGCATCAACGTCGAGTACGGCGAAAAGCGCACCTCCCGGCGGCTCGGCCGGATCGAGGTCACCGCGGCCGAGTGGGGCGCGTTCGCCCGCGCCGAGGAGCGGCTGCGCGCCCGCGGCACCTCCTCGAACCAGGTCAAGCACCACTGGCTGCAGCGGAACACGGAACTGCTGGACGTCCTGCGGGAACGGCGCCTGCTCAGGGCGAGCACCGAGCGGGGCCCGCTCGCCGAGGGGACCGGTGCCGTCCGATGACCACAGCGACCGACTTCAGCCGTACGACGTCCACGCTCACCGCCGCCGACGGCACCGCCCTCGCCCTGCACACCTGGACGCCCGCCCGGCCCGTCCGCGCCGCCGTGTTCTACGTGCACGGCATCCAGAGCCACGCCGACTGGCTGTTCGAGACCGGCCCCGAACTCGCCGCCCGCGGCATCGCCGTGCACGTGCCCGACCGGCGCGGCAGCGGGGTCAGCGGCGGCCCGCGCGGCCATCTGCCCTCGGCCGAGCAGGTCCTCGACGACCACGGCCGGGCGCTCGCCGCGGCCCGCGCCCTCACCCCCCGCGTCCCGCTGACCGTCGTCGGGCAGAGCTTCGGCGGCAGCGTCCTGGCCGCCCTGGTGACCGCGGGACATGTGCCCGGCGACACCGGACTGGTGTTCTGCGCCCCGGCGCTCGGCCAGCAGCGGGCGCGCCACGGCGCCGGCGAGGCACTGGCCGCGCTGCGCTCGGGCGGCGGGCTGGCCACCACACCGCTGTCCCTGGCCGACGCGGACTACACGGACGTCACGGCCTACCTGGACTTCATGGCCAACGACGTCCTGATGATCCGTCAGGTGACCGCGTCCACCCGCTCGGTCATGGTGCGGCTGGAGGACGTCTACATGCGCGGCGGCACCTGGGGCGAGCGGACGGCGGGCCCCGTGCACTTCGTGCGCCCCGAACACGACGCGATCATCGACCTCGACACCTCCTGGACCGTCCTGTCCGGCCTCACCCCGCGGGCCACGGCCGTCGACCTGCCCGGCTCGGGCCACTACGTCGAGTTCTCGGCCTCCCGCCACGCCTACTGGGACTGGCTGGCCGCCACGGCGACCGGGGCGGCCTCGTGACCGCACGGCCCGTCCTCGACGTGTACACCGCCCGCGTCCCCATGTCCCGCCCCTTCGCACACGCCGCGCACGCCCGCGGCGCCTCCCGTTCGGTCCTGGTCCGCTGCACCTTCGAGGGCGCCGCCGGCTGGGGCGAGGGCGCACCCCGGCCGTACGTCACCGGCGAGACGCTCGAATCGGCGACGCACGCCCTGCTGCACGCCGAACTCCCCGAGGGGCAGGAGGTGTTGTCCGGCTCGTTCGAGGAGGGCGTGCTCGCCCTCGCCGCCCTCGACCTGCCCGGTGCCCTGGGCGGCTCCGGCCGGCCGGCTCCCGCCGCCGCGGCCGCCCTGGAGACGGCCCTGCTGGACGCCTGGTGCCGCGCCCACGGCCGGGACGCGGCCGAGGCACTGGCCCTCGCCGCCGCCCCCGGCGTTCTGCGTGCCGCACCGCAGGTCCGACCGTCCGCGCTCGTCCTCGACTCGAGCCGTGCCCCCGAGGAACTGCTCGGCGCACTTCCGCCGCAGGCCCTCGCGCACCTGACTCACGTCAAGGTGAAGGGCCTGCCCGATGCACAGGCGACGCGCGAACTGGTGCACAGGGTGTGGAAATTCGTGGACCCTGACCGCACCACCCTCTCCGTGGACGCGAACGGCGCCTGGAGCCCGGCGACCGCCCTGCGCGCCGCCCGCCTCCTGGCGGACCACGTGACCTGGCTGGAGGAGCCCACCCGCCCCCGCGACTGGACGACACTGCGCCGCATCCGGCACGAGACCGGCTGTGCGGTGATGCTGGACGAGTCCGCCGTGACGCCGGCCGACCTCGACGCCGCCCACGCACACGGAGCGGCCACCCACGTCAACGTCCGCGTCTCCAAGTGCGGCGGTCCCCTGCGCTCCCTGCGCATGCTGGCCCACGCCCGTGCTCTCGGCCTGCGCTGCCAACTCGGCGTCCAAGTCGCCGAGGTGGGCCCGCTGTGGGCGGCGGGGCGGCTGCTCGCCGCATGGGCCGACGCCCTGGTCGCGGTGGAGTCGGGCCGCCAGGACGAATGGTTCCCCCCGGACCTCACCGAGCCCGCCTACGCGGTCGACCGAGTCCACCATCACGCACCCCCGCTACCGGGCCCCGGCTTCGGCCTGACCCCCACCGAACGCCTACCCCTGACCTCGTCAGGCACCACCACGTTCCCACCCCCACCCCCACCCCGCATCCGCACTCGCACCGACCCCGCCTCCCCCACCCACAGCGAAGTCGCCTCCTCCATCCCTCCCACCGCCCGCACTCACCTCACCCCCCGGCCCCCCGTACCCGCCGACGGCGAGTCCGCCCCACAGGGGCCACGCGCGCCCGACGACGAAAGTCGCACAGGTGGTGCGGGTGGGAACGAGATCCCCGCCGAAGGCGAAGCCGAGGCGCACCCCCCGACGACCAAGGCCCCGCAGGCCCCCGCACCCGCACTCAAGAAAAGGACCCCGGCATGACCACCACCCTCACCCCCACCCCGCCCCCCGGCACCCTCATCGCCGCCCGCACAGCCGCCCTCTCCGTCTCCTCCCCCTACGCCGTACCGGCCCGCAAACCCGGCCTCGACTTCGTCAACCTGGTCAGCGGCGCCCCCGCCGTCGAAGCGCTCCCCCTGGCCGAGATCCGCGAGGTCACCCAGGAGCTGCTGGCCGGCCCCGACACGGGCGGCCCGGCCCTCGCCTACGGCCCCAACGCGGGCGACCCCGGCCTGCGCGAACTCATCGCCGCCCGGGAGGGCCTGGACCCGGCGCGCGTCCTCATCACCAACGGCGGCCTGCACGGCACCGCCCTCGCCCTGCACGCCGTCGCCGAACCGGGCGACGTGATCGTGGTCGACGACCCGGTCTTCCCCGACACCATCCGCATCGTCGAGAACACCGGCGCCGACATCCACCCCGTCCCGGTCGGCCCGCACGGCATCGACGTCGACGTCCTGGCGGAGCGGCTGCGCGCCGGGCTGCGCCCCAAGGCCGTCTACACCGTGCCGGACTTCCACAACCCGGCCGGTGGGCTGCTGCCGTACGAGCGGCGGCTCAGGCTGGTCGAACTCGCCGAGCGGTACGGCTTCTTCGTCCTGTCCGACAACCCGTACCGGCACTTCGCGCCGGACGGGCGCGACGAACCCGACTTTCCGCTGGACAGCGACCGGGTCGTCGTCGCCCGGACCTTCGCCAAGACGCTCGGTCCCGGGCTGCGCCTGGGCTGGCTGGTCGCCCCCGAGTGGCTCGCCCCGCACGTCGTCAACCTGCGCCGCCGCCTGGATTTCCAGAGCTCGACGCTCTCCCAGGCCATCGCCCGGACCCTGCTGGCCCGCGACGGCTGGTACGAGCAGCTCCTGGCGCGCGGCCGGGAGATCTACCAGGAGCGCGCCGAACTCACCGTGCGGGCCCTGCGCGAGGCGGGCGACCAGCTGGAGTTCGACGACCCGGCGGGCGGCTTCTTCGTCTGGGCCCGGGTCAGGGGCGGTGTCCCGGCGGCGGAACTGCTCGCCGAGCGTTCGAAGGAGGCCGGGATCGTCTACTCGGTCGGCACCTTCTACGACCCGTTGCAGCAGGGCCGTTACGCCGACCACCTGCGCCTCGCCTACTCGGCGGCCCGGCACGAGCACCTGGTGGCCGGCCTGGAGCGGCTGACCGCCGTGCTGCGGGCCCTGCCGTGACCCCGCCCGTGCTGCGCGTCGCGCTCGGCCAGCTCGCCGCCACGGCGGACCCGGAGGCCAACCTGGTCCTCGTGGAGAAGGAGGTCGACCGGGCCGCGGCGGCCGGGGCGCGGCTGCTGGTGCTCCCGGAAGCCACGATGTGCCGCTTCGGCGTGCCGTCGCGTCCGGTCGCCGAGCCGCTGGACGGCCCGTGGGCGTCCCGCGTGCGGCAGCTCGCGGCGGAGGCGGGCGTGACGGTGGTGGCGGGGATGTTCACGCCCGGGGACGGCGCGCGGGTCCGCAACACCGTGCTGGTCGCGGCCTCCGACGGGCGCCTGGACCACTACGACAAGATCCATCTCTACGACGCCTTCGGCCACCGCGAGTCGCACACGGTCGAGCCCGGCGACCGGCCGCTGACGGTGGACGTGGACGGGGTCCGGATCGGCGTGGCGACCTGCTACGACATCCGGTTCCCCGGCCTGTTCACCGAACTCGCCCTCCGGGGCGCCCAGGTCACGGTCGTCCCCGCCTCGTGGGGCGCGGGACCCGGCAAGCGGGACCAGTGGACCCTGCTGGCGCGCGCCCGCGCGCTGGACTCCACGTGCTTCGTCGTGGCCGTCGGCCAGGCCGAACCCGGTGAGGCCCCGGCCGGTGCGGCGCCCACCGGTGTCGGCGGCAGCCTGGCGGTGTCCCCGTGGGGCGAGGTCCTGGCCCGGCTCGGGGACGGCCCCGACTTCACGGCCGTCGACCTCCGGCTCGGGGAGGTGGGCCGGGCGCGGGAGGCCGTACCGGTGCTGGCCGACCGCCGCTGGTGACGTGCACGGCGCGGTGGTCGGCCGGTCGCGGCTACTTCAGGCCGGCCGCCGCGCAGGCCGCCTTGTACTTGGCGGTGCAGATGTCCCCGACCGTGTAGATGCCGTCCGCGACGACGGTGTCCTTGATCTTGCTCTTGGTCAGGGCGCTCACCTGGACCAGCTTGGACGGGATGGCCTTGTCGGTGGGGCTGTCGACCCGGTCCTGGGTGAGGGCGTCGAACTGGATGTCCTTGCCCTGCACCTTGGTGACGGCCATCTGGGCGGCCGCCTCGGCCTCGTCCGGGTAGGACTTGTAGACGCTCATGTACTGCTCGCCGAGGAGGATGCGCTGGACCGCGTCCAGTTCGGCGTCCTGGCCGGTGATCGGGGGCAGGGTGGTGACGCCGGCGGCCTTCAGGGCCTTGATGACGCCGCCCGCCATGCCGTCGTTGGCGGCATAGACCCCGGCGATGTTGTTCTTGCCGATCTTGCTGATCGCCTCGGCCATCTCGGTCTCGGCGTTCTCCGGCTTCCAGTCCTTGGTGTCGAAGGTGTCCGCGATCGTCACCTTGCCGTTCAGCTCGGACATCGCGCCCTGCTTGAACTGCTTGGCGTTCGGGTCGGTGAGCGAGCCGTTCACCATGACGACCTTGTCGGAGGTGTCGACGCCCGAGCCCAGCGCCTCCAGCAGCGTACGGGCCTGCACCTCGCCGACCAGTTCGTTGTCGAAGGAGATGTACGCGTCGATCGGGCCCTCGGCCAGCCGGTCGTAGGCGATGACCGGGATACCCGCGTCCTTGGCCTTCTTCACCTCGCCGGCGATGGCGTGCGAGTCGACGGCGTCGAGCAGGATGATGTCGACCTTGTCGTCGATCATCTGCTGCATCTGTCCGGCCTGCCGGGCGGAGTCCGCATCCGCGTTGGCGTACCGGACCTTGCCCTTCTTGTGGGTGAGCGAGGTGACCTGGTCCCTGATGATGGGGTAGTCGAACTTGTCGTAGCGGGTGTTCGCCTTCTCCGGCAGCAGCAGCCCCACGGTGACGTCGTCGCCCTTCGTCGGGCTCGCGCTGGCACCGTCCCCCGTGGCGTCCAGCACGCCGCAGCCGGCGAGCGAAAGGGTCATCGTGGACGCGGCCACGGACATGGCGATACGACGCATTCGAGGGCTCACTTCAGGTGCGTTCCGGACGTGGGTGCTGCTTTACGACCCAGGTGTCTGAAAAGCCAACGCCGGGCCGACACCCTGCGTCAAGCGGAACTACTTAACGAGTGCGCAACAGCACGCTCCGCCGAGCATGTGAAGAAGGAGCGGAATCGCCTCCAAACACTCTTTACGGGCCCTCCATTCAAGCGGAGTTCACGCGAGGGCAAAGATCCCTGCAACCAACCCCACCGCTCGCGGGCCGCGACCGGCGGCGCGCCGCGGCGCCGACTCGAGCAGAAGACCGAACGATCTCGGCCAGCATCAGCTTCACTGTGGGGGCTCCGGTCCAGCGCATGGGAAAGGGGCCCGGAGGTTCGTCCTCCGGGCCCCTTCACCGCGTCTCCGCCTAGTCCTTGGCCTTCTTCGGCCGCCACACCACCAGCGCGCTGGTCTGCTGGACCTCCTGGTACGGGACCAGGTCGCGACGGTAGGAGGCGTGGACGGCGGCCTCACGCTGCCGCATCGCGGCCGCCGCGCCGTCCAGGGCCGCCTGCATCTCCGCGACGCGGGACTGCAGGGCGGCGACCTGGTTCTCCAGTTCGATGATGCGCTTGATGCCGGCCAGGTTGATGCCCTCGTCCTGGGACAACTGCTGCACCTGGCGGAGCAGTTCGATGTCGCGGGCCGAGTAGCGGCGGCCCCGCCCGGCCGTGCGGTCGGGGGAGACCAGCCCCAGACGGTCGTACTGGCGCAGCGTCTGCGGGTGGAGTCCGGAGAGCTGGGCCGCCACCGAGATGACGTAGACCGGGGTCTCCTCGGTCAGTTCGTACGGGTTGCGCCGGCGGCCGGGTGTGTCCATGGGGCTCTCAATCTCCCTTCGCGGCCTCGAACAGCTCCGCCCGCGGATCCTCGTCCGCGGTCGCCTCGCGATACGCCTCCAGTGCGTCACGAGCCTTCCCCGACACGTCCTTGGGGACACTCACCTCGACGGTGATCAGCAGATCGCCCCGGGAACCGTCCTTGCGGACCGCGCCCTTGCCCCGCGCCCGCATGGTGCGGCCGTTGGGGGTGCCCGCCGGCAGTTTCAGGGTGACGGCGGGACCGCCCAGGGTCGGGACCCGGACCTCGCCGCCGAGGGCCGCCTCGGCGAACGTCACCGGCACGGTCACCGTGAGGTTGTCGTCCTTGCGGCCGAACACCGGGTGCGCGCCGACGTGCACGACGACGTACAGATCGCCCGCCGGGCCGCCCCGCTCACCGGGCGCGCCCTTGCCGCGCAGCCGGATCCGCTGCCCGTCCGTGACCCCGGCCGGGATGCGGACCTGCATGGTGCGCGACGACTTGGCACGGCCGCTGCCCTTGCACTCCAGGCAGGGGTGCTCGGCGATCAGACCGCGGCCCTTGCAGTCGGGGCACGGGTCGGTGAGCGAGAAGCCGCCGCCCGAGCCCCGCGCCACCTGCCCGGTGCCGACGCAGGTCGGGCACACGCGCGGTGTGCCGTTCTTGTCGCCGGTGCCGGAGCAGGCCTTGCAGGGCGACTGGGAGGACATCCTGAGGGGCACCGTGGCGCCCTCGATGGCCTCCGTGAAGCTGAGCGTGACCTCGGACTCGATGTCCTGGCCGCGCCGGGGCTGGGTACGGGTGCCCGTGGTCCCGCCCCGGTTGAACAGGCCCCCGAAGACGTCACCTATTCCGCCACCGAAGCCGCCCCCGCTCTGGGCGTTGCCCCCGAAGAGGTCGCCCAGGTCGAAGTTGAAGGAGCCGCCGCCGGCGCCCGGCCCGGGGCGGAAGCCGCCGTTGCCGAACAGGGCGCGTGCCTCGTCGTACTCCTTGCGCTTCTTGGCGTCGCCGAGGATGTCGTTCGCCTCGGAGATCTCCTTGAAGCGCTCCTCGGCCCTGGCGTTGCCCTTGTTGGCATCCGGGTGGAACTCGCGGGCGAGCTTCCGGTACGCCTTCTTGATCTCGGCGTCGGTGGCGTCCTTGGGGACGCCGAGGACCTTGTAGTAGTCCTTCTCGATGAAGTCCTTGGTGCTCATCCCCGACGTCCCTCCTTCCTGTCTTCAGTGATTACGTCAGCCCTCCTCCGGGCCACCGTTCTCCTTGTCGTCGGCCGCCGCGCTCTCCTCGGCTTCGTCGGCCTTGACGGTCTGCGCGCCCGGCTGCGGCTCGGCGACGGCCACCCGCGCGGGGCGGATGGCGCGCTCGCCGATGCGGTATCCCGGCTGCAGGATGGCCACGCAGGTCGTCTCGGTGACGTCCGGTGCGTAGCTGTGCATCAGGGCCTCGTGGATCGTCGGGTCGAAGGGCTCGCCCTCCTTGCCGAACTGCTGCAGGCCCATCTTGGCCGCGACGGTCTCCAGCGACTCGGCCACCGACTTGAAGCCGCCGACCAGTTCGCCGTGTTCCCGCGCGCGGCCGATGTCGTCGAGCACGGGCAGAAGCTCGGTCAGGAGGTTCGCGATGGCGATCTCCCGGACCGCGACCCGGTCCCGCTCGACCCGTCGGCGGTAGTTCTGGTACTCGGCCTGGAGGCGCTGGAGGTCCGCCGTGCGCTCGCCGAGCGCCGTGCGCACCTGGTCCAGCTGGGCCACCAGGCCCGCGTCTGCTGCTACGTCCCCGGCCGGGGCCGCCCCCTCACGAGGGGCGGCCTTCGACTCGGCGTCGTCGGGGGTCGCGCCGGAGGGGACGTCGGGCTTCTCCTCGAAGCCCGGGGTCTCCTCCGTCACGCGGCACCGTCCTTGCGCTCGTCGTCCACGATCTCGGCGTCGACGACATCGTCATCGGTCTTGGGAGCCTCGGCACCGCCGGCCGCCGCCTGGGCGCCCTGGGCGTCGGCGTACATGGCCTGGCCGAGCTTCTGCGAGACGGCCGCGACCTTCTCGGTGGCGGTGCGGATCTCGGCGGTGTCCTCGCCCTTGAGGGCTTCCTTCAGCTCGCCGATCGCGCCCTCGACCTCGGTCTTGATCTCGCCCGGGACCTTGTCCTCGTTGTCCTTGAGGAACTTCTCGGTCTGGTAGACGAGCTGCTCGCCCTGGTTGCGGGTCTCGGCGGCCTCGCGGCGGCGGTGGTCCTCCTCCGCGTACTGCTCGGCCTCCTGGCGCATCCGGTCGACCTCGTCCTTCGGCAGCGAGGAGCCGCCGGTGACGGTCATCTTCTGCTCCTTGCCCGTGCCGAGGTCCTTGGCCGTGACGTGCATGATGCCGTTGGCGTCGATGTCGAAGGAGACCTCGATCTGCGGGACGCCACGCGGCGCCGGCGGCAGACCGGTCAGCTCGAACATGCCGAGCTTCTTGTTGTAGGCCGCGATCTCGCGCTCGCCCTGGTAGACCTGGATCTGCACGGACGGCTGGTTGTCCTCGGCCGTCGTGAAGATCTCGGAGCGCTTCGTCGGGATCGTGGTGTTGCGCTCGATGAGCTTGGTCATGATGCCGCCCTTGGTCTCGATGCCGAGGGACAGCGGGGTGACGTCGAGGAGCAGGACGTCCTTGACCTCGCCCTTGAGGACACCGGCCTGGAGCGAGGCGCCGATGGCGACGACCTCGTCCGGGTTCACACCCTTGTTGGCCTCCTTGCCGCCGGTCAGCTCCTTGACGAGCTCGGCGACGGCGGGCATACGGGTGGAGCCACCGACGAGGACGACGTGGTCGATCTCGCCGAGGGAGATCCCGGCGTCCTTGATGACGTTGTGGAACGGCGTCTTGCAGCGCTCCAGCAGGTCGGCCGTCAGCTGCTGGAACTGGGCCCGGGTGAGCTTCTCGTCCAGGTGCAGCGGGCCCTCGGCGGACGCCGTGATGTAGGGCAGGTTGATCGAGGTCTCGGTGGAGGAGGACAGCTCGATCTTGGCCTTCTCGGCGGCCTCACGGAGGCGCTGCAGGGCCATCTTGTCCTTGGACAGGTCCACGCCGTGACCGGACTGGAACTGCTTGACCAGGTAGTCCACGACCCGCTGGTCCCAGTCGTCACCACCGAGGTGGTTGTCACCGTTGGTGGCCTTCACCTCGACGACGCCGTCGCCGATCTCCAGCAGGGACACGTCGAAGGTGCCGCCACCGAGGTCGAAGACGAGGATGATCTGCTCGTCCTTGTCGAGGCCGTAGGCCAGCGCGGCGGCGGTCGGCTCGTTCACGATGCGCAGGACGTTCAGACCGGCGATCTCGCCGGCCTCCTTCGTCGCCTGGCGCTCGGAGTCGTTGAAGTAGGCCGGGACGGTGATGACCGCGTCGGTCACCTTCTCGCCCAGGTAGGACTCGGCGTCCCGCTTCAGCTTCTGCAGGATGAACGCGGAGATCTGCTGCGGGTTGAAGTCCTTGCCGTCCAGCTGGATCTTCCAGTCGGTGCCCATGTGGCGCTTCACCGAGCGGATGGTCCGGTCCACGTTCGTGACCGCCTGGCGCTTGGCGACCTCGCCGACGAGCACCTCACCGTTCTTGGCGAAGGCGACGACGGACGGCGTGGTCCTGGCACCCTCGGCGTTGGTGATGACGGTGGGCTCGCCGCCCTCCAGAACGCTGACGACGGAGTTAGTCGTGCCCAGGTCGATGCCGACCGCACGTGCCATGGTTGATTCCTCCAGCTGACTTGAGTGGAACAGGCTCAAGTGTGCATGAGGAGATTCGATGGGTCAACAGACCTGAGTCGTACGGACTCAAGTCTTATCCGTTCCTTATACGCAACTGGCCGCTGACCTGCGTCGATGTATCCCGTCGGGGCGACTGGACAGGGATGCGAAGGAGTACGAGGACGGCGAAGACCACCCCGCCGACCACCCACAGCACGGCCCCGTCGCCACTCCACCCGGTGTGCACGAGCACCCCCACGAGTACCGCGGAGAAGGAAGCCGCACCCAGCAGCACGACGGCTCCCGGCGGAGTGAGCCCGAGCCGCCGCAGCCGGTGCGCGAGATGGTCCGGGCCCCGCCTCAGCAGCGGCCGGCGGGCCACCATACGCGCGAGGACCACGAGCACGAAGTCGGCGAGGGCCACGGCACCGAGGGAGAACAGCACGCCCGCGCTCGGCCCGAGCCCGTACCCCGCGCGCGTGAAGACGGCGGCGGAGGAGAGCAGGAACCCGGTGAACAGCGACCCGCAGGCCCCCATACCGACCCGCGCCGGATGCCAGTTGTGCATCAGGAAACCGGTCAGGGCGGCGGCGAACACGCTGAGCAGCACGGCGAGCCCGTCCATCACCTCGGCGGCGGCACAGACTCCCGCCCCGAACGCGGTGACGACCCCGACCGTTCCGGCCAGCCCGTCGGCGTGGTCGAGCCCCCGGAAGGCGAGGGAGGCGAAGACGATCCACCCGACGGCGAGGATCCCGCCCCCGACGCCCGTCTCGTCGTACGGCACCACGCAGGCCGCCGCCACCACCGTGCCGGCGACCAGTACCCGCGACCGCAGCCGCCACACGTCGGCGACCAGGCCCAGCGCGGCGACCCCGGCACCCGCCACGAGCAGCTCCCCGACCCCGTCCCCCAGCGGGGCGACCCGGGTCCACTGCCCCACCCAGGCGACCAGGCAGGTGATGACCACGACGGCCGCCCCTCCGAGCACCGGCAGGGGCCGCTGCCACCGCCGGTCGACGATGCCCGCGCGCAGGGCGGGCACCCGGAGCAGCGCCGCCAGCAGGGCGGTGAGGAGGAGGGCGGCGGAGGCCGCGGCGATCCCGTAGAGCACGGCTCTAAGTTAGGCGTGAAAGTAGCAAATCGGTATGAATAACACGATCCGATTGCCCGTGCGACTCAGGCTCCCCTCAGCGACCCAGATCACCTCGCGCGTGGCTACAGTGCGAGGAAGGATGCGGGTAGTCTCAGACGGACTGCATAAGTTACCGCTTAGTAATCTCCCTCGCAGGCCCGAGGAGCCCCGAAATGCAACTCGCCGCGATCATCGTGTCGCTGGTTCTGATCGTGGTTGGTGTGGCCCTGTTCGCCCGCGCCATCCTGCAGATCTACAACTTCATGCGGCTCGGCCAGAACGTGCCCGCGGGCACCCGCACCGACGAGCCCGTGCAGCGCACCGTCACCGTGGTCAGGGAGTTCCTCGGCCACACCCGGATGAACCGCTGGGGCATCGTCGGTGTCGCGCACTGGTTCGTGGCGGTGGGCTTCTTCTCGCTGCTGCTGACGATCGTCAACGCCATCGGCCAGCTGTTCCAGGCCGACTGGCTCCTGCCGGTCATCGGCGAATGGGCCCCGTACAACGTCTTCGTCGAGTTCATCGGCACGATGACCGTGCTCGGCATCCTGGCACTGATCGTCATCCGCCAGCTGAGCCACCCGCGCAACCCGGGCCGCAAGTCCCGCTTCGCCGGCTCCAACTTCGGCCAGGCGTACTTCGTCGAGGCCGTCATCCTCATCGTCGGCGTCTGCATCTTCATGCTGCACGCGCTCGAGGGCGCCCAGCACCACGTGGACGCCTACGAGGCCTCGTTCTTCATCTCGTACCCGGTGGTCTCGTGGCTGAAGGGCCTGGACGTCTCCACGCTCCAGAACCTCACCTACTTCTTCGCGGGCCTGAAGATCGCGACCTCCTTCATCTGGATGATCACGGTCGCCCTGAAGACCGACATGGGCGTCGCCTGGCACCGCTTCCTCGCCTTCCCGAACATCTGGTTCAAGCGGAACGCGGACGGCGGGACCTCGCTCGGCGCGCTGCTGCCGATGACCTCCGGCGGCAAGCCGATCGACTTCACCGACCCCGGTGACGACGACGTCTTCGGCGTCTCCCAGGTCGAGCAGTTCTCCTGGAAGGGCCTGCTGGACTTCTCCACCTGCACCGAGTGCGGCCGCTGCCAGTCGCAGTGCCCGGCCTGGAACACCGGCAAGCCGCTCTCCCCGAAGCTGCTGATCATGTCGCTGCGCGACAACGCCCACGCCAAGGCGCCCTACCTGCTCGCCGGGGGCGGCAAGACCGTGGAGGGCGAGGAGAAGGCCTCCGAGGAGCAGCTGGCCGGAGTGCCCGCCGCGGCACTGGCCGAGGCCGAGCGCCCGCTGATCGGCACCGCCGAGGAGAACGGCGTCATCGACCCGGACGTCCTGTGGTCCTGCACCACCTGCGGCGCCTGTGTCGAGCAGTGCCCGGTCGACATCGAGCACGTCGACCACATCGTCGACATGCGCCGCTACCAGGTCATGATCGAGTCCGCGTTCCCGTCCGAGGCGGGCACGATGCTCAAGAACCTGGAGAAGAAGGGCAACCCCTGGGGCCTGGCCAAGAAGCAGCGCCTGGAGTGGACCAAGGAGGTCGACTTCGAGGTCCCGGTCGTCGGCAAGGACATCGAGGACCTCACCGAGGTCGAGTACCTCTACTGGGTCGGCTGCGCCGGCGCTCTGGAGGACCGCGCCAAGAAGACCACGAAGGCCTTCGCCGAACTGCTGCACATCGCGGGCGTCAAGTTCGCGATCATGGGCGGCGACGAGAAGTGCACCGGTGACTCCGCCCGCCGCCTCGGCAACGAGCCCCTGTTCCAGGAGCTCGGCATGGAGAACGTGGCCGCGCTGAACATGGCCTTCGGCGAGGATGACGAGGACGAGTCGACCAGGAAGCCGAAGTCGGCGAAGAAGATCGTCGCCACCTGCCCGCACTGCCTCAACACGCTCGGCAACGAGTACCCGCAGCTCGGCGGCGACTACGAGGTCATCCACCACACCCAGCTGCTCCAACACCTGGTCGACGAGGGCAAGCTGATCCCCGTCACGCCGGTCGAGGGCATCATCACCTACCACGACCCGTGCTACCTGGGCCGCCACAACAAGATCTACACGCCCCCGCGCGAGATCATCGGCAAGGTCCCGGGCCTGCGCAACGAGGAGATGCACCGCCACAAGGAGCGCGGCTTCTGCTGCGGCGCCGGCGGCGCCCGGATGTGGATGGAGGAGCGGATCGGCAAGCGCATCAACAACGAGCGCGTCGACGAGGCCCTCTCCCTCAACCCGGACATCGTCTCCACCGCCTGCCCGTTCTGCCTGGTCATGCTCACGGACTCCGTGAACGGCAAGAAGAACGACGGCAAGGCCAAGGAGTCCATCCAGGTCGTGGACGTCGCCCAGCTGCTTCTCGACTCCGTCAGGACGCCGGTCGATCCGGCGGGCGAGACGGAGACCGAGAGCGAGCCGGAGCCCGAGCCGGTGAAGTGACCGGCCCCTGAAAAGCCGACGGCGCCCCCTGACCCGCACAGGCAGGGGGCGCCGCCGTATGTCCGCTCCTGCGCCCTAGGCGCCCTTCGGACCGGCCTGCTGCACCACCTCGAAGGACCACAGCGTGGACCCGGAGGCGGCGGGCCTGGGCCGCTCCCCGCCCTCCCCGGTGCCCTGGTGGGCGGACTTCATCGGCCCCTCCATCCAGGCCTGGAACGACTCCTCGTCACGCCAGCGCGTGTAGACGAGGTAGGTGTCGGTGCCCTCCACGGGGCGCAGCAGCTCGAACCACTCGAAGCCGTCGGAGTTCTCGACCGCGTGGGCCCGCGAGGCGAACCGCTTCTCCAGCACGTCCCGCTGCTCGGCAGACACGCTCAGCACGTTGATCTTCACTACGCTCATGCCACCATCCTGACCCACGTCACATCCGTCCGGGCCTTAACACCCGTCTCGAACACGTGCATCATTGGCAGGTTGTTGTGCGACGGTGACGGTGCGGACGGAGTGGACGGTGCGCGTGCGAAGAGGCGGGATCCGTACGGCGGCACTCTGCGGCACCCTGCTCCTCGCCGCCTGCGGTCCGACCACCCCCGACGCCGGCCCCACCCGCGTCGCCGACGCCCCCGCCCGCCTCCCCGTCCCGCACGGCAAGGGCAGCAGGATCCCCGACGACTTCAACGGCGACGGCCACCGCGACCTCGTCCTCAACGACCTGGTCAAGGAAGACAGCCACGCCGACGACGCGGGCATCGGCATCGTCTACGGCGGCCCCCACGGACTCACCCCCGGCGCCCGGCAGCTGCTCAGCCCGAAGAAGCAGGCCGCACCCACCAAGGGCCGGCTCCCGGCCGTCTTCGACGCCGAGGAGAGCTGCGACTTGGACGGCGACGGCTTCACCGACCTCATCGTCTCGACCGACCCGCCCTACGACGGCCAGGGCCGGCCCCCGGTGCCGCTGCAGATCCTCTTCGGCTCCCCGGCCGGACCGACCGGCCGCGCCGTCCAGCTCGCCGTACCCGCCCGCGCCCGCTTCGGCAACGACTGGCCGGACCAGCCCGTGTGCGGCGACTACGACGGGGACGGCAAGGCGGACCTGGTGCTGCACGCGTCCGCGGGCAGGCTGACGTACCTGCGCGGCCCGTTCAGCCGCCAGGGCGCCCCGCACGCGGCCGGCGCGCCCCTGCCCTCCCCCGGCGAGGTCCCCGTAGGGCCGTCCGCCGACGTGAACAAGGACGGGTACGCCGACCTCGTGGTCCGTGCGGGCGAAGGCGCCGGCAAGGCGGCGGTCGTCCTCGGCGGCCCCACCGGTCCCGCGCGCACCGGCACCCTGCTGCCCGCCGGCATCGACGTGGCCCTCGGCCGCTTCGGGCGGGGCGGGGCCCTGGACGCGGCCGTCGGCGCCATGGGGGAAACGTCCCTGCGCTACGACCTCCCGGCCCCCGCCACGCCGGCCACCCTCGCTTCACCCGGCTCGATGCTCGACACCGCCGACTTCGACGGCGACGGCCGCGACGAACTCGTCTCCAGCGGCTCCCGGCTGCGCGTGCTGCGCGCCGGTACGGCCGGCCTGTCGGCGAAGGACGCGGTGACCGTCGTACCGACCGCGACCGGCACGACCCGCGTCCTCACCGCCGCCGACTTCGACGGGGACGGGCGGGCGGACCTGGTGGTGCGGACGTACCGGGGCGAGACGAAGGACACGGTCGCCGTGTACCGGGGCACGAAGCGGGGGCTGGTCGAGGCGAAGCCCGCGGTGACCTTCTCCAGCTCCGAGTTCCTGGTGGGTTAGCTGTCGGTCCGCCCGCCGCCACAGCGTTCTCGAAGGTTTACCGAACTCACGTACAACCCTTACGCCCCGGCGCTGGTCTCCTGATCGCCGAACGCTCCGTGAACCGTGGGACAACCCACGACGAACAGGGAGCGTCCGCACCCCATCGACTGTGGATGCCCGCCAGGCATCCCCCGCATGCCGCAGGAGAAACCCGCATGCACAAGCCTCTGCGACTCGCCCTCGCGACGGCCACCGCCGCCGCTCTGACGGGCGGGCTGCTCACGTTCACGGCCGTGACCGCCACCGCCGCGGACTCCACCAAGGTCCCGCAGGCCGACTTCAACGGCGACGGAGTCGGCGACGTCGCCTTCTCCGCCGACGGCGCCTACGTGAGCGGCAAGAAGGCCGCCGGCCAGCTCGTCGTCCTCTACGGCTCCGCCTCCGGCGTCTCGTCCGCCAAGCGCTCCACGATCAGCCAGAACACCTCCGGCACCCCCGGCACCGCCGAGTCCGGCGACCACTTCGGCGGCGAGACCGCCTACGCCGACTTCAACGGCGACGGCTACGACGACATCGCGGTCAGCGCCTCCGGCGAGGACGTCGGCAGCGACACCGACGGCGGCACCCTCGCCATCCTCTGGGGCTCCGCCTCCGGCATCACCGGCAAGGGCGTCACGGTCGCCGACCCCGCACCCTCCGGCCACGACTTCTGGGGCAAGAACCTCGCCGCCGGCGACTTCGACGGCGACGGGAAGGCCGACCTCGCCGTCGGCAGCTCCGCCGCCACCATCTACGTCCTCAAGGGCGGCATCAACGCCTCCGGCGTGCCCGGCGGCAAGTACACGGTCAAGCCGCCGATCATGGGCACCGACGCGCTCGGCCCGCTCAACCTGACCGCCGGCGACATCAACAACAGCGGACAGACCGACCTCGTGGTCGACGGCTTCGAGACCGACACCGACTACGGGTGGAACCGCAACTGGTACATCCCCGGCGGGGCGAACGGCCTGCACATGTCCGAGGCCGAGACCCTGAAGCCCGGCGTGATCACCGCGATCGGCGACATCAACAACGACCACTACGGCGACATCGTCAGCGGCGCCTACTGGAACACCACCACCGAGGACGGCACCGCCATCCCGGACTCCGGCAAGGGCGGCAAGGTCTGGGTGACCTACGGCTCCGACGGAGGCCCGTCCAACGCCACCGGCATCACCCAGGACACGGGCAACGTGCCCGGCACCGCCGAGGGCAACGACTTCTTCGGCTACGAGCTCGACCTCGGCGACGTCAACGGCGACGGCTTCCTCGACCTCGCCATCGGCGTGGCCGGCGAGAACATCGGCAGCGCGACGAACACCGGCGCCGTCACCGTCCTCTACGGCACCGCGAGCGGCCTGAACACCACCTCCGGCGCGCAGTTCTTCGCCCAGTCCACCGCCGGCGTGCCCGGCAGCGACGAGAAGGACGACTACTTCGGCCAGGACGTCAAGCTCGACGACGTCACCGGCGACGGCAAGGCCGACCTGCTGGTCGGCTCCCGGGAGAACGCCGCCAACGGCGCGGTGACCTACCTGCCCTCCAGTGGCACGAAGATCGTCACGACCGGTTCCCGCTCGATCTCCCCGAGCACCTCGGGCGTCTCCACGACGGGCACGCCGTACTTCGGCGCCAACTTCGCGGACTGAGCGAACCCGCTCGGCGAGCCCCAAACCGGGGAGAACCCCGGGACGAACCCCTGACGACCCCTTAGGGGATGTCACAGGTCGGCAGCAAAGCCGGGCCCGGACACCCGGGCCCGGCACGTCACTCCCCGGGACCAGGTACGTTCGATGACGTGGCTGGATTCAGGATCGGACGCGGGGGCCGGGACAACCGCACCCCCCAGGGACAGCAGGCTCCGCAGGGACCGTCGTACGGACACAGGCCCGGGCAGGGACAGCCGGGACGCCCGTCGCGCGGACGCGGCCAGGGGCAGCCCGGCGGACCGTCGTACGGCTACCCGTCGGCGCCGCAGCCGCCGTACCCGCAGCAGGGGCAGCCGTACGGCTACCCGGGCGACGACGGCCCGGAGTACTTCGGCGACGGCGGCTACCCGGGCCAGGCCCAGGGCGGCGCCCACGACCCGTACGCGGCCAACAATCCGGGCCACACCCAGGCGTTCTCGGTCGACGAGGCCTCCGGCTACACCCAGGGCGCGACCTACCACGCGGGTTCCGCCGCCCCCTCCGGCCCGATCGGCCCGCCCCTGCACTGGAAGGAACTCCTGCGGGGCGTCATCCTCTCCCCCGACCGGACCTTCCTGCGCATGCGGGACTACACGATGTGGGCCCCGGCCCTGATCGTCACCTTCCTCTACGGTCTGCTCGCCGTCTTCGGCTTCGACGGCGCCCGCTCGGACGCGATCAACGCGACGCTCTCCAACGCGATCCCGATCGTCCTGGTCACGGCCGTGGCGATGGTCCTGAGCGCCTTCATCCTGGGCGTGGTCACGCACACCCTGGCCCGCCAGCTCGGCGGCGACGGCGCCTGGCAGCCCACGGTCGGCCTGTCCATGCTGATCATGTCCCTCACGGACGCCCCCCGCCTGGTCTTCGCCATGTTCTTCGGCGGCGACGCGGGCTTCGTCCAGCTGCTCGGCTGGGCCACCTGGATAGGCGCGGGCGCCCTGCTGACCCTCATGGTCTCCCGCTCCCACGACCTGCCCTGGCCCAAGGCCCTGGGCGCTTCGGCGATCCAGCTGATCGCCCTGCTGTCGATCGTGAAGCTGGGCACGTTCTAGAACCGCCCGGCACACGGAAGGGCCCCCGGCAGTACGGCCGGGGGCCCTTCTCCGTACCCGCCCGTCTCAGGCGTCGAGCACCTGGCCCTCGCGCTTCACGACCGGAGGCAGGACACTCCACGGGAAGTTGATCCACTCGTCGGTGCGCTTCCACACGTACTCGCACTTCACCAGGGAGTGGGACTTCTCGTAGATGACGGCGGAGCGCACCTCGGCGACGGTGTCGAGGCAGAAGTCGCGTACGAGCTTGAGGGTCTTGCCGGTGTCCGCGACGTCGTCGGTGATGAGCACCTTCTTGTCGGAGAAGTCGATGACGTTGGGCACGGGCGCGAGCATGACGGGCATCTCGAGGGTCGTGCCGACGCCCGTGTAGAACTCGACGTTCACGAGGTGGATGTTCTTGCAGTCCAGGGCGTAGGCGAGCCCGCCGGCGACGAACACGCCCCCGCGCGCGATGCTCAGCACGATGTCGGGCTCGTACCCGTCGTCGGCTATGGCCTGCGCCAGCTCGCGGACGGCGGCACCGAACCGCTCGTAGGTCAGGTTCTCACGCACGTCGCTCATGTGCCGTCGCCCTCACACCTGGGTCCGATGGAAGTTCAGGAAGGACCGCGAGGCGGTCGGCCCGCGCTGCCCCTGGTATCGGGAGCCGTAGCGCTCGCTGCCGTAGGGGTGCTCGGCGGGCGAAGTCAGCCTGAACATGCACAGCTGGCCGATCTTCATGCCGGGCCAGAGCTTGATCGGCAGGGTGGCGAGGTTGGACAGCTCGAGGGTCACGTGACCGCTGAACCCGGGGTCGATGAACCCGGCGGTGGAGTGCGTCACGAGCCCGAGCCGCCCGAGCGAGCTCTTCCCCTCAAGGCGCGAGGCGAGATCGTCGGGGAGCGTGATGACCTCGTACGTCGAGGCGAGCACGAACTCCCCGGGGTGCAGGATGAACGGCTCGTCGCCCTCGGGCTCGACCAGACGGGTCAGATCGGCCTGCTCGACCGAGGGGTCGATGTGGGGGTAGCGGTGATTCTCGAACACCCGGAAGAAACGGTCGAGACGCACGTCGATGCTCGACGGCTGCACCATGGATTCGTCGTAGGGATCGATAAGCACCCGCCCGGCGTCGATCTCGGCCCGGATGTCCTTGTCTGAGAGAAGCACGTCCCGAGGATACGCAAGGCGCGCGGAGCCGTGACAATCGTGACGGCTCCGCGCGCCCTCGGCCTGCCGATCGCTACCGCTTCTCCAGGGCGACCGGCACCACACTGCGGAGCCGGGAACACCGTGGACACCTCACGAGCCGACCGGGGCCGAGCCGCTCGGCCTGCTGCATCGGGAACGAAGCGGCGCTGAAGACGTGGCCGTCCGCACAGCGAACGACGGTGCGTTCCATCAAGTCCCTCAAGTCCCTTCCCCAAGAGCCGCATCCGGCTTACTGCCCTGACGACAAAAGCCACATTACGGGATCAAAGAGACGACTCTCCAGGCGGCACTCCGGCCCCACCCGGACCCTCTCCCACCCCTCCACGGTACGCCCCAACTCGGTTCCCCCGCACCGGGATCCCATGCCCGAAACACACCCGGAACGCACCCGGACCCCGCGGTCCGAGCACCGGGGGTCTGCGATGAGGTACAGTGAGCGAGCGTTCGGACATCGACTCCTTTGAGCCGCTCCGTCCGACTTACGCGGGTGTAGTTTAATGGTAGAACATCAGCTTCCCAAGCTGAGAGCGCGAGTTCGATTCTCGTCACCCGCTCCAGATAGAGAGACCCCAGGTCAGTGGCCTGGGGTTTGTTTGTTGCCCGGACCGGTCGGCGGTGGGTGCCAGATCCGCACCATGGTCACGGGCGGCACCTTCTCCGCCACAGGCGGTCATGAGCCGAGCTCAGCGGACCGACCAGGTCAGCGCCGCTGTCACCAGGAACACGGCGACCGCCGCGAGCCCGACCACAAGGCGCGTAGGTCCCGATGATCCGGCCGACGTCCACTCCTCTGCCCCCTGTGACAGCAGCGCGTCCGCGAATGCCTGGGCGGATTGCGGTCGGGACCCGGGTTCAACGGACAGCGCGGCACGAAGCAGTGCGGCGATGCCGTTCGGAACCTCCAGCTCTCCGGGAATCGCCGGCAGCGATGACGCCGACGCCCACTCCGTCGTGGGGTTCGCGCGACCGCCCGGGCCGAACGGCTTGCGTCCGGTGAGCAGTTCGAACGTGACGACACCGAGGGCGTACACGTCGGCTCGGCCGTCGAACCCGCCGGTCTGGAAGGCCTGCTCGGGCGCCATGTACGCGGGAGTGCCCGTGGTCACGGTCAACCCCGACGCGTCAGCCAGCTGCTTCGCGCTGCCGAGGTCCGCGACGAGTACGGCGGCGGGCGTGCGGCCGGCGTCCAGCAGGAGGTTCGACGGCTTGATGTCGCGGTGGACGACGCCTGTGTCGTGGAGCACCTGAACGGCGTATCCGGCCTCGGCCGCCAGATGGAGTGCCTCCGCGGTACGGCAGTGCCCGATCTTCTCGGCGAGCGTGCCGCCTCGGACGTAGTCCATGACGAAGTAGGGGCGGTCGTCCTGGACACCGACGTCGTGAACTCGTACGACACGTGGGCTGGAGATCCTGCGGAGCAGCCTCGCCTCCGCCAGAAAGCGTTGTCGTACATCGGCGTTCGACGCCCAGTTGTCGGCCAGCACCTTGACCGCGACATCCGTGTCGAGCTCGGGATCGTATGCTTTCCAGACGGTGGCGAACGAACCGGCTCCCAGTCTGTCCTCGAGGAGATAACGACCTAGTTTCCGCACGGGGCAGCATTCTGCCCGAGGCATGGGGGCCGGCAACTCGGGTGTGCCCCAGTGGGATTCGGGTCAGGCGCGAACGGGGGCACAGGGTGATCGAAGAGGATGAGCTGACACAGCTGGTGACGTCCGCCCGGGCAGGTGACCGGGCGTCCTTGGACCGCCTCCTCGTGAGGCTTCGCCCCATGGTCATGCGCCGCTGCTCCAGGTTTCTTCCGCACCACGCCGACGCCGAAGAGGCCGCGCAGGACGCCCTGCTGTCCATCAGCACACATCTGCACGAGTACAGCGGGCGGGGCTCGTTCCTCGGGTGGGTGACAGTGATCGCCTCGAACGCCGCCAGGTCCACGTATCGCTCGATGCGCCGGCGCGCGGAGGACAGTCATGCGGTCCTTCCGCAGGGTGTCGACCCCCGGACGACAAGCGTCATCGCGGGGACCCGCCTGGACCTGGTGGAGGCGCTGGCCGCGCTCGAGGAGCGGCATCCGGCCCTGGTGGAGTCCTTCGTGCTTCGCGACCTCGGGGACCTGACCTATATTCAGGTCGCCGAGATCACCGACGCCCCCCTGGGCACGGTCAAGGACCGCATCCATCAGGCTCGTCGTTTCATGCGGGACCGCCTCGGCGTTCAGCTTGACCAGTAGGGGTGGTGCTGCCGTGCGGGCTCGGACGATCGTCGTCATCCTGGCGGTGGCCGTCGGACTCGGCCTGCTGACCGGCCGGTTCGTCCTGCCCGCTCGCTCCGCTCCGGCTACTCCGGCAGTGACGCCGGGCGCTGCGGCGTCCTCGCCGGACAACGGCTCTCCCGCGCCGCAGCCCGCCGAAGGACCCATGACGGCCCGGCACCTGCTGGCAGCGGCCGAGTTCCGGAAGGTCGGCTTCACCAAGCCCATCCACGTGCGCGATCGTGTCGGGGACGGAAACTACGCCAACGCGGCGTGCACCGGAGAGAAGACCCTCAGCGAGACCCTGGGAGGGCCCGACGCGCACTTCCGCGGGTTGATGACGACCAGGGACACGGACGACAGCGACCCCACGCTGGCGCTGAACAGCGACGACCAGGTCGCGCGCGAAGTCGCCGGTGCCGCCCAAAGCCCTTCTCTGGCTCAGAACTTCGCCGAGCGCCTGCTGCTGGAGGAAGTGCCGTGCCAGGAGGAACCCGCCACCCACTGGGTCTACGGGCCGACGCACACGACCGATGTCGCTCCGACCATCACCGCGAGCTGGATGGGTTATTACGACGGTGACCTGAACACCGCGGGGACCGCACCACGGGGCAAGGAGCCGTGTGGGGGCATCGCCATACTCCGCAACGGCTCCCACTACGGGGTCCTGGAGGTTGACACCTGCCTGGACACGGCTGCGATGACGCGGATCGTTCGCGCGGCCGTGACACAGCTCTGAGACCGGCCGAACCCCGCAGAGCAGGGTGAGGTGGATCACATCGATCACGGCGGACCGGCATCCAACATCTCCCGCGGGCCCGGCATCTCCCAGGTGTACGAGGACGCGAACCGCGTCGCGACCAGACAGGAGACGAGATGTTCGACAACCAAGCAGCCGCCCGGAACTTCCCGCGGCGCGGTCGTACCGCAGGGGTGGCGGCCTTCGTCGGTGCCGCCCTGATCGCGGTCGGCATCGGCACGCAGTCCGCTGCCGCCACCGTTGCCGCGCCCGGCCTCGGCTCCGGCAACCTGATGCAGAGCGAGGACTTCTTTCAGCAGGGCCTGGCCCCGGTCGGCGCGACTGTGGACACGACCGGGAAGCAGGCCCTCTCGGCGTGCACCGGCGAGGAGACGATGCGGGCGCTGACCAAGGGGAAGGCCGCCGCCTATGCCGACGTGACCTGGAGCTTCGACACCGGCGGCACCTCGCTGACCGAGTCCGTCGCGGACGGTTCCACCGACACGTCGGCGGCCTCGTACGAGAAGCAGCTCAACAAGATGGTGCGCGGCTGCCAGGACGAGCCGGCCGGCCACTGGCACTACGGCAAGGGGCACGCGATCACCGTCAGGACCGGCGAGGCCAGTTGGTACCCGGCCTTCAGCGGCGACGGCAAGGTCGCCGGCGGTGTCGCGGTGATCCGCAGTGGTCACCGGTTCGGCATGGTCGAGCTCTCCGGTCAGCCCAGCGACGACCCCGGCTACGTGGAAGGCATCGCCGCCACTGCCGTCAACCGGCTGGCCGGCTGATCTTTCCGGGCGGCTTCGCAGCACCGTGGGGCGTGTGGCGGGTGCGGTCGTCCGTGCCCTGGGGGTGGTGCGGAGCCGGCTCACGGGGGCCGGATCCGTGCTGTCGGGCCGGCGCCCGACGCGTCGGGGCTGCCGGGCCAAAGGAGCCCGGGTTCATGGAGACGGGCTCGGGATGAGTTCCGGCGGCCGGACCGGGGGCGTCGAAGGTCCTGGCGGGGAGCTGGTCCTGATGGGACTCGACCGACGGGGCGGCACTGCTGCTGCCTCCGGGACTCGCCGTGCCGGAGCGCGGGTGGGCGGCGGTCCGCGTCGTATCGGCGCGGTCGTCGCCGTTTCCGCCGCCGCCCTGGGTGATGCCGAGAGTCGTCCCCAGGGCCACGGAGAGTGCTGCCAGGGTGGTCCCCACCACCATGCGGCGGTTGTGCCGTGGGCTGCCCGGAAAGCGGGACCGGATGACCGCCATCGCCTGCGTCCGTATGGGCTCGTCGGCGCAGGGGTGAGCGGCGCCTCGTACGGGAAGGCGGGACTCGGTGGGCACCGGGAGCGGCGGCGGGTACGGGGCGCTCCCGGCGTCGAGCGAGGACAGGACCTGCGCGCACCGCTCGGCGTCCGGGCGTGCCTCAGGGTCCCGGTCGGTCATGGCCTGCAGGAGGGCCGCCAGGGCCGGGCAGAGCCAGGTCGGGATCGTGGGCGGGCGGTGGAGGCGGGCGATCGCCGCCTCCAGCGGGGAGCCCTGGTATTCCAGTTCGCCCTTCAGACATTCCAGCAGGACCAGGCCCAGCGCGTAGACGTCCGTGGCCGACCCGACCCGCCTTCCCTCGACCTGCTCGGGCGCCAGATAGGCAGCGGTGCCTGTCAGCACGTCAGGTGCCGTATGACGGGTGGCGTTCGTCATGCGTGCGATGCCGAAATCGGCCAGGTGAGGGTCGCCGTCCGCGTCGAGCAGTACGTTCGAGGGTTTGACGTCGCGGTGCACGATGCCGGCCCGGTGAACGTGGGCGAGCGCCCGCGCGAGAGCGGTGCCCAGCTCGGCCACGCGCCGCTGGGGCAGCGCTCCGCGTGCCAGGAGGCCACGCAGTGTGGGGCCGTTGACCAGTTGCATGACCAGGAAGGCGCGGTCGTCGTGGCGGCCGGTGTCGTAGACGGTGACGAGTCCGGGGTGCTGCAGGCGGGCGAGGAGGACGGCCTCCACAGCGAGCCGGTCCTCCGTCTGTGGGTCGGAGCCCGGCCGGAAGACCTTGACGGCGACGGGCCGTCGAAGGCGCGTGTCGAAGCCCTCGTGGACGTCGGCCATGCCACCCGATCCGATCTTCCCGCCCAACCGGTAGCGGCCGGACAGGACATGGACGGGCTGCGAACCAGCCGAAACCGGCGCGTGAGCCGGCAGGGCTGCTGATCGGCGGACCTTCATCTGGTTCTCCGTTGCTGTCACCGCGTACCGGACTCGATCGTGGGCCGTACTGCGCGGCGGGTACCCCGAGGTCGTGCCGGATATCCGGACGAAGGCGGCGCCTCGACGACGTCCGGGCCCACCGGTCGCCCGGCGCGGTCACACGGCCCCTCACGCCCACGGGCATCGGCCACCGGTGGACCGGCCGGCGCGTACTCGTGAGAGCTCGCAGATCCTCAGGCCCTCGTCGGCGTGCCCGGACCCATGGCCGCGAGGTGAGCCGCGGTCGCGGTGCTCACGCCCTGCTCGCCGGGGCGATCTCGTCGAGCAGGGCGCGGATGCGCTTCTCGATCTCGTCGCGGATGGGGCGGACGGCGTCGACGCCCTGTCCGGCCGGGTCGGGGAGCGCCCAGTCGAGGTAGCTCTTGCCGGGGAAGACGGGGCAGGTGTCGCCGCAACCCATCGTGATGACCACGTCGGAGGCCTGGATGGCCTCCACCGTCAGCACCTTGGGCACCTCGGCCGAGATGTCGATGTCCACCTCCGACATGGCTTCGACGACGGCGGGGTTGACCGTGTCGGCAGGTGCCGAGCCGGCGGAACGCACCTGTACGCGGTCGCCCGCCAGGTGCGTGAGGAATGCGGCGGCCATCTGGGAGCGCCCGGCGTTGTGGACGCAGACGAAGAGCACGGAGGGACGTTCGGCGGGGGTGTTCATGGCCGGTGTCTTTCTGGGCGGAGGCGGTCAGGGGAGTGTGGGGGCGAGTTCGGGTTCGCCCTGGAGGGGGGCGGCGGAGGTCTGTGCGGGTGCCGGGCGTCCGAACACCACGAGCACCAGCCCCAGCCCCAGTGCGGCGCCCACCAGTTGGGCCACGACGAACGGGGTGAGCGAGCCCGGGGCGATGCCGGCGAAGGTGTCGGTGAAGGCACGGCCGACGGTGACCGCGGGGTTCGCGAACGAGGTGGAGGACGTGAACCAGTACGCCGCGCCGATGTACGACGCCACGGCCACCGGGCCGAAGCGGGCGCGGCCGGTGCGGGCCAGGCCGAAGATCAGCAGGACGAGTCCGGCGGTGGCGACCACCTCGCCCAGCCACAGGTGACCGGCGGAGCGGTCATGGGTGGACCACCGCACGAGCGGTTTGCCGAACATGGCGTCGGCCAGGACGGCACCGGCGACGGCTCCCGCGATCTGGGCCGGGATGTAGGCGGCGACGTCCCGCGCGGTCGGTCCGTCCTCGCCGCGGCGGCCGGTGAGCCAGGCCGCGAGGGTGACGACGGGATTGAAGTGCGCACCGGAGACCGGCCCCAGGAGCGCGATGAGCACGCCCAGGCCGAAGACCGTGGCCAGTGAGTTGGCCAGCAGTTGCACGCCGACGTCCCTGGTCAGCTCGGTGGCCTGGATGCCGGAGCCGACGACGACCGCGACCAGGGCGGCCGACCCCACGGCTTCGGCGACGGCCCGGCGGCCCAGCGGGGCGCTCACGCGGTTGCCTCGGCCGTCCGCGACGTCTGCAGGAAGGCGGCGAGCCGGTCGAGGGTGGCGGGCAGCGCCCAGTAGTAGACCCACGTGCCGCGCCGCTCACAGTCGATCAGACCGGCCTGCCGCAGCAGCTTGAGGTGGTGCGAGATCGTCGGCTGGGACAGGTCGAAGGCCGGGGTCAGGTCGCAGACGCAGACCTCACCGCCCGCCCGCGAGGCGATCATCGACAGCAGGCGCAGGCGTACCGGGTCGCCCAGCGCCTTGAACAGCTTCGCCAGCTCCGCCGCCTGATCCTCGTCCAGCGGCGCGGCCGCCAGCCCCGGGCAGCACGCACTGTTCTCGTCGCTCTGTCCGAGCAGCACAAGCTCTTGCTTCGACATGCGTCTATGTTGACAGTCTTCGATCCAAGGCACAAGCTTGCATCGACAGACATCAATGCAAGCCGATGGGAGCCCTGCCATGTCCCGTGCTCAGCTCGCCCTGCGTGTCAGCGACCTCGAAGCGTCGATCACCTTCTACTCGAAGCTCTTCGGCGCCGAACCGGCCAAGCGGCGCGAGGGCTACGCCAACTTCGCCATCGCCGAGCCCCCGCTCAAGCTCGTGCTCATCGAGGGAGAGCCCGGCGAGGAGACCCGACTCGACCATCTCGGCGTCGAGGTCGAGTCCACCGACCAGGTCAACGCCGCCACCAGCCGACTCGAGGAAGCCGGCCTGGCCACCTTCGAGGAGAACGACACCTCCTGCTGCTACGCCCTCCAGGACAAGGTCTGGGTGCACGGCCCCGGCAAGGAGCCGTGGGAGGTCTACGTCGTGAAGGCCGACGCCGACACCCTCGGCAAGAGCGCCGACCCCGAGGCCACCGGCGACGGCTGCTGCACCACCCCGGCCGGCGAGGAAGCACCGGCAGCGGCCGGCTGCGCCTGCGGTCGGTGAATCGACGCCCGCCGGGAACAGACGGGTGCCCACGGACATCGGACAGCGGAGTGGCGCCCGCCCGTTTTACCTGGCCAGGGGCCACTCGCCCGAGCGGTGGATGCGGGATCCGCCGTTCGCGCCGGCCGTGCCGCCCGTGATCTGTGCCGTCGGCCACAGCGAGCGGGCCGCACGTAGGCTCATACTGAGCCATGACAAAGCCTGCTGCACCGAAGCGTCATCTGCCCACCAGCCCCTTCAAGGCCCCCGTCCCCCCGGCCCCCAAATACTTCGCCGTGGGCGACCAGGTGACGCATGATGTGTACGGCCTCGGCCGGGTGATCGGCATCGAGGACGGAATCGCGGCACTCGTGGATTTCGGCTCGGCGCAAATGCGGATCCTGAGCCCGTACGCCAAGATGACCAAGCTGTAGGACCGCTGTGCCCGGTCACGGCACACCAGGCCCCTTCGGGGACCTGTAAGGAAAGAGAGTCCCCTCATCGACCCGACGTCGCTGTTCTCCGCGCTGGAAGGGCAACCCCGCCGTTCCGCCGCGGCATCGCCGCCTCCGGCGACCAACCCCTTCCAGGCCCCCGACTTCGGGGAGGACGAGTCCTTGCCGTTCGAGGACACGGACGCACAGGAGCCCGCCTCGGGCACACGTGCGGCGCGGCCCAAGGCGGCTTAGCTCCACGGACGACGGCGGCTCCGGCAACTGGCCGCGGGCCGTCTCCCGTGCCGCCGCACCGTGCGGCGCAGGCCGGACATCGCTACGCGGCGATCACGGCGACCTCGGTCCTGCCCCCGTCCACGTCCACCACGGTTCCGTGCACGAAGGCCGATTCGTCGCCGGCCAGCCAGACGGCCGCGTGCGCGATGACTTCCGGGGTGCCGACCTCGCCGGCCGGGGTGCCCTTCATCATGATCTCGCCGGGGTGGGGGGCGGTGCCTTCCGGGGCCGGGGGCAGGATCACGCCCGGAGAGATGGCGTTCACCCGGATTCCCTTCGGCCCGAACTCCGCCGCCCACGCCCGCGTCAGGGTCTCCATCGCTCCCTTGGTGGAGCTGTAGAGCGCACCGCGAGGCACGCCGAGGCGGGCGATCCCGTTACGAACGCCAGGGCGACCACTGCCCCTTGGGGTCGCTGTTCCTGCAGGTCGGGCGGGCCCGTCCCGGTGCGCGCGCCATCGTGACGGAGCTGATGAGCCAGTGGCAGCAGCAGCTCGCCCGTGGCATGCGCGCACTCCGGGCGAACGGCCTGGTGTCGCCGGCCCTCGATGTGGACCGCACGGCCGCCGCGCTGCTGGCGGGCATCCAGGGAGGCGTCGCCATCATGATGTCCACGGGTGACTCGACCCACCTCAAGGCGGCGCTCGACACCGGCATCGAGCACCTCCGCGCGACGGCCGGCGAGCTGACCGGGATCTGACGGCCGTCAGCGTCGAGGCCGTCGGAGACCGGCGTCGGCAGCGGCGGCCAGGAGGTCCGCGGCCCTGTCGACGTCCTCCCTCGTGGTCCAACGGCCCAGGGAGAGGCGGAGGGACGACAGGGCGCGGGCATCGGACAGGCCCATGGCTCGCAGAACCGGTGAGGGTGTGGAGTCACCGCTGTGGCACGCCGAGCCGGTGGAGGCGGCCAGTTCGGGTACGGCGGCCAGGAGTTCATGGGCGCGGACGTCGTCGATGCCGACGTTGAGGGTGCTGGGCAGGCGGGGTCCGGCGGGGCCGTTGAGGTGGACGCGGCCCGGCAGTGCCCCGGTGAGGCGTGCGTGGAGGCGGTCGCGCAGGTCCCGTACCCGGTCGAGGCCGTCGGCGGCCAGCTCCTGGGCGACGAGTTCGGCGGCGGCACCCAGGGCGACGGCGAGGGCGACGCTCTCGGTGCCGGCCCGCAGTCCGTGCTCCTGCCCTCCGCCGTGGACGAGGGGTTCGAGGGTGACGCCCTCGCGTACGTACAGCGCGGCGACGGCCTTGGGCGCGTACATCTTGTGCCCTACGACGGTCAGGAGGTCCACTCCCCACTCGTCCACGTTCACCGGGACTTTGCCCACCGCCTGCGCCGCGTCGCAGTGGAAGTGCGCTCCGTGGGCACGGGCGAGGCGGGCGAGTTCGGCGATCGGCTGCAAGGCACCGGTCTCGTTGTTGGCTGCCATGACCGAGACCAGGACGGTGTGCTCGGTGAGCGCGGCGGCCAGGGCGGCGGGATCGACGAGGCCGTCCCCGTCGACCGGCAGGAAGGTCACCTCCACGCCGTGCAGCCGTTCCAGCGCCCGACAGCTCTCCAGGACGGCCGGGTGTTCGGTGACCTGCGTGATCACATGCGGTCGGTCGGCCTTCGCGGCCAGGACGGCGCCCCGCACGGCGAGGTTGTCGGCCTCCGAGCCGGATCCGGTGAACACGATCTCCCCGGCCCGCGCGCCGATCAGCTCGGCCACCTGCCTGCGGGCGCGGGCCAGCGCCGCCCTGGGCTCGGTGCCGAAGGCGTGCGCGCTGGAGGGGTTGCCGAACCAGACCGCCAGATACGGGCGCATCGCCTCCACCACCCGGGGATCGACGGGGGTGGTCGCGTTGTAGTCCAGGTAGACCGCTCCGCCGTCGAGCCCGGGGTGCAGGGGAATCACGCGGCGCTCCGTCCTCACGGCGGCTCGGCCGCCGCCCCGCCGGCGGCCACCGGGGCGCGTTCGGCGGGCGTACGGCCGCTTACACGCAATCCATCTTCGCCGAAGGCCCGCGTCTTCGGGTCATCGCGCGGCCGGCGGGATGTTCTGGTTGGCGCGGAACAGGTTGTCAGGGTCGTAGGCGCGCTTGACCGAGGCCAGGCGGTCGTAGTTGCCCCGGTAGGTGGCGCGGACCCGGTCGGCGCTCTCCTGTTCGCCGATGAAGTTGACGTAGGAGCCGCCCATGGAGTGCGGGTGCAGGTCGGTCCAGTAGTCGACGCACCACTGCCGGATCACCTCCGCGTTGGCGGGGTCCGGGTCGATGCCGCCGATCACGCCGGACCAGACGGCGTCCCGGTAGTTCCAGGCCGTGTCGTCGGCGCCGGCCCGCTGGGCTGCCGCGTCCACCGGGTACAGGTGCATGGTCGACAGGCCGGTCGGAAGGTTCTCCGCGTACTTGTGGTGCACGTCGATCGCGGCGTCGGAGATCGTGTCGAAGAAGTCGCCGCGCCAGTACCACTGCAGTCCCTTCGGGATCAGCCCGTCGAACAGGGTCTGCAGCCCGGGGTAGGGCATGGGGGTGGTGAAGTGGAAGGCGGGCGGCGCCGGATCGTTCACCACGGAGAGCACGTCCTCCAGACGGTCACCGGCGAGGTCGCCCGTGCAGCACCACACGACCCCGCACATCTTCTGGCCGTGGATCGGCTCGGGGAACGGCGGGCCGGGCGGTACGGAGAGTTCGGCGAAGAACCCGTAGACGTCGTCCGGCGCGGCGGGCAGGAACTCCCGGTACCAGCTCAGCACCTCGGGCAGGCGGTCCACCGGCCACACCGTGATCGCGGCGCCGACCGTGTCGACCGGATGCAGCCGGAAGGTGAACGACGTCACCACACCGAAGTTGCCGCCGCCGCCCCGCAGCGCCCAGAACAGATCCGGGTGCGTCTCCGCCGACGCGGTGACACAGCTGCCGTCGGCGAGGACGACGTCGGCCGACAGCAGGCTGTCGATCGTCAGGCCGTACTTGCGGCTGAGGTAGCCGTGGCCGCCGCCCAGCGTGAGACCGCCGACGCCCGTGGTCGACATGATCCCGGCCGGCACGGCGAGGCCCAGGGCGTGCGTCGCATGGTCCACGTCACCGAGCAGGCTGCCGCCGCCCACCATGGCGGTGTGCGCCTCGGGATCCACCCGGACCCAGCGCATCGGCGACAGGTCGAGTACGAGCCCGTCGTCGATCAGGCAGAGACCGGGGCCGCTGTGGCCGCCGCCGCGGACCGCGAGCTCGGCGCCGGTGTCACGGGCGATGGAGAGGGTCGCCCGCACGTCCGCCACGTCCACGCACTGCGCGAAGGCGGCGGGCCGACGGTCGATCATGGCGTTGTAGATGCTGCGGGCCTCGTCGTAGTCCGGGTCCTGCGGGGTGATCACCGGCCCCCGTAGTCCCTCGCGCAGTCTCCCGACCGCCGTTTCGTCGATAGTGCCCATGACCGGGGACCTCTGTGTGGAGCGTGAACAGGACGCGCCGCGGACGGACGGAAGCGGGTCACGCCCGGGCGAGGGGGCCGCGGATCGGTTCGCGCCGCTGGTGCGTTCCGCGTCTCCGGATCGGTCCGGTCGGGCGCGTGCGGCCTCCTGCCCGTTCAGTCTTCACCCGCCCTCGGGGCCCCGCACCTCGGCGCACTCGGAGCCGCGCCGGAGGGTTTTTTTCCTACGGCAGCCGGTTCCAGGAAAGGTTCCTCCCCTTTGCGGGACCCCGGGAACGTATGCGGGGTGCGTCAGCCGGAGTGGGGTGGGGTCTGCTTCATGCCGTTGACGACCGCGCGGTTCAGGATGGCGGTGGTGAAGGTGACCGTGCCGGGCTTGAGCAGGGCATCCGTGCCGGTGTTCCGGCGGACCTGGACGGAGCGCTCGCCGAGGAGGGTGTGGGTCTTCTTGTCGAAGATCCATTCCTCGCGCGCACCGCTGGTCTCGTCGAGCCGGGCCACCGCCACTCCGTGCCGGCCCACCGCGTCCACCGCGTCCTGAACGACGACCACACCGGGAATCTTCGCGGCGGCCTTGAACAGCGCCGAATAGAGCTCCGCGGGCGGGTAGCTCTCGACGAGCAGGTCCCCGATGGTGGTGAACGCCTCCTGCTCGGGAGAGTTGCCGTGCCCCTCGGTCTCCTTGTAGATCTTGGCCAGCAGCGCGTCGGGGTCGGTGGTGAGCCCGGCCAGGTAGTCGTACGACGGAGCGTTCAGGTTCGCCTTCCGGGTGTTGCCCTGCTCGTCGGGGAGGCTCAGGGTCTCGCCCTCGGAACTGTCGTTGACCGCGGGGTCGATCAGCCGGCCCTTGGTGCCGTCCGGGGAGTTCCACACCTGGCGCTGGTGCAGCGCGTGACTGGCCAGAGTGGTCTTCCCGTCGACGGTCTTCAGGAAGCTGTCAGCCGTCTTGGACTCGATGTAGATGTACTGGCCGGGCTCGACGGCCGGCTGGGAGCCGTCGGCGGCCACCAGCGAGATCCGGTCGAGCAGCTGGGGCGCACCCTTGGCGGTCGCGGCGCCGATCCTCGTGGTCAGCGCCGGTCCGGTGGCGACACCGCCGTCCCTGACTCCCCCACCGCCGTGCATCACGATCCCGGCGACGACCGCACCCGCCAGGGCGGCGGCCATGGCGGGCAGCGCGATCGCCGGACGCGGGAGCCGGAAGCGCCGGGTCCGTACGGGCGTCGCCGTCGCCGTCCGCTCTTCCTGCTGTATGTCGTGGATCTGGGCCATCAGACGCTCCCTGTGGAACTGGTGACGGTCCGCCGGCAGGTCACGCGCCGTCCAGGACAGGAGCTCGGCGCTCCGGTCCTCCTCGGCCGGGTGCTGCCGGGACGTGTTCGCGTTCATCGGTTTCCTTCCTGCGCGGGCCGGATCGCGTTTGTGCGATCGCCTCTTGTCTGTCGGCCGGCGCCGCCGCCTTCCCGATTCCGGCGAACTTTTCTCTCTGCCCCTGTGGTTGGGGGGCCGGACGGACCGGTCGCCGGGCGGAACGTCTCCCCGAAGGGGCGGGCCGGCTCGGCCAGCGCGCGCAGCTTCTTGCGGGCTCGGGACAGCCGGGAGGCGACCGTTCCGACCGGTATCCCGAGCGCCTCCGCCGCGGCCTCGTAGTCCAGGCCCTCTCCCAGACAGAGCGTGATGACCTCGCGCTCCGGTCTGCGCAGGGCGGCGAGCGCGGTCAGGGCCGTCGCGAGCCGCCGCCGGTCGTCGATCCGGTCGGCCACCTCGTCGGCGTGGTCGGGCACCGCCATCTCGGCGGCCGCCGCGGCGGCCGCCGCCGCCCGGTACCGCCGGTTGCTCCGGTACTGGTTGCGCGCCGTGTTGGTGGCGATGCCCAGCAGCCAGGGGCGCAGGGAGCCGCCCTCGGGGTCGACCTTGTCGCGCAGCCGCCACGCCTCCATGAAGGTCGCGGCCATCACGTCCTCGGCCGCCGACCAGTCGGCGGTCAGCCGGAAGGCATGGTTGTGGACCGCGCGGGCGTAGCTGTCGAACAGCTCGGCGAACGCGCTCGATTCCCCGGCCCGTACCCGGGTACGCATATGAGTGCTCACCTCAATGAGCTGTCCGGCACTCCGCACCCACTTCCCGTGACCCACGTCACGATCGGATCGCGGCCGTGGGCGAGGTGGTGTGCGTCCACGGGCCGTTCGCGTCGGCGGGCGGTGCTGGGGCCGCGCCGGAGGCGAGGGCGCTCAGGAAGCCGGGGCGGGAATGGCCGGTGTGATGCGCCCATGCCAGGAGGTCCAGTGCCTGACCTGGTAGGGGTCGTTCGGCATGGTGTCCATGCTGCCGCGGTACCCCGGGGTCAGGCGGCAGTCGTGTCCCAGACGGTGATTTCCAGACGTCCCGCACCCTGGACCGGCGCGGTGAGGACGCGCAGGTAGGCCGTGCGGCCCTCGCCGGTCAGCAGACAGAACCGGTCGCCGGGCTTGACCTCCGTGGTGTAGGTGCCGTTGGTCCGGACACTCTCGGCGCACTGCGTGGCAGTCGGAGCGGCACCCGAAGCCGGCAGCGGGGCCAGGTTCTCGGCGGATCCCGGCACGGACAGCTCCACGGACCCGGTCGGCGCCCCGAAGGTGACGTCCGCGCCGGCGATGTCCGACCCCGTGACGGTCGGTTCCTCGGTGTCCAGGTCGACGAAGGACCCGCGGTTGGTCGTGTCGGCCGCCACGGTCTTCGGCCCGAACACCGCGCGCACGGCACCTGCGGTTTCGGTCGGCTGCTCGGGAGCACCGGACCCCGTCGCGGCGGTGGACCGCGTGGGCGCCGGCTCGGCGCTCTTGTCACGGGTGTCGCCGGAGGAACCGGACCCGCTCACCAGCACCGTCACGAGGATCCCCACGATCGGAATCACGATCCCCACGACCCACCAGGCCCAGCGCGGCTGCTGGTGCGACCCGTCCGGCCGACCCGTCGGCGTGGTGTTCTCCCCGGTCATGTGCTCCCCGTCTCCCCTTCGATGCCAGCGATCACCATAGCCACACAGGAGCGCCACAGCGCCGATTCACAAACCCTCCACGAGGGCGTCGCCCGATCGAAGGCTGACGCAGGCGAGTCGAGCCGCGGGCCGCAGCCCGCGCTTGCCTGTGGGGGCCCGATCCACCTCGCCCGCGGCCGCGCTAGGGATGCTCGTAGAGCTGGAGGATGCCGCCCAGCGAGAAACACAGGGCGCCGGTGAGGGTGCCCCAGTTGGCGATGCCGGCGTTGACCGGGCTGCCGGTGGCGGGGCGGGTGAAGGCGGCGAGCGCCGAGACCATGAACAGGACGGAGCCGAGCTGGTTCACGGCGACGATCCACCAGCCGAGGCTGCGCGATCGGACGCACGGCCGGCCGTGGCAGATCTCGGCCAGCCCGAGGTGCCCGGAAACCAGGAAGAGCACGCAGCCGATCACGTCGGGCGTCCAGATCAGGCGGTTGATCTGCTGGACGCTCAGGCCCCGCAGGAAGGAGTCCAGCAGGTTCACGCCGAAGACGAGTGTGCCCGCGAAGAGGACGACCGTGCTCAGCCAGTCCAGCCGCATCGGTTCGTAGCTCCACCACCGCCAGGGGCGGGTGACCAGGCGGTCTCCACCCACGGGATCGTGCCGAGGCGCGTTGATCGTCTGGAGCAGCGAGACGTAGCCGCCGGTGTTGAAGAACAGGCCGCCGGTGAAGTAGATCGTGGCGCACGCGACGGCGTCGCCGGAACCGAACTGGGCGACGGCCGCGCCGGCCGCGAAGAGGGCGCCGCCGATGACGAAGGCGACCGCGGCGACGGCGTTGAGTCTGCGCAGCCGGCCGAGGGCCACGGCGTCCGCACGGCTGTGCCGACCGGTCCCGGTTCCCGCTCCGGGCGGACGGACGGCGAGCGCTCCGCGCCGGCGCGCGAGCCGTGACTCCCAGACCGCGGTACCGCCGTCGGGAAGGTGCCAGGTGAGCCGGGTGGTGAACGGTCCCGCACCCTCGGCGCGCTGTTCGGGCTGCCCCACGGGTCGAGCCTAGACCGCGAACGGGGGCGGCCGGGCGTGCGAAACACCGTCCCGGCGAGCCGGTGGGCCGCCAGGTCACAGGGCCGCCGGGCGCCGGGCTGCCGAGCCGCCGGAGCCGAATGGTCATCCGCCGCTGATGATGGTCGAGCGCGTCCGCGGGAGGGCGCGAGGTCCGGGAGCCGTGACGCCCGGGAGCCGCGAGACCGAGAGGGCGCGAGGCCGGATGCACCTCGCGAGAACGGATGGGCCCGGCCCCGCGCCGGGTCGCCCGGCGCCCGGCGCTCCCTGCGGGTGCCGACCTCGTGCCGGAGTCGGCACCCGCCGCGAGGCCGGACGGGGAACCGCCGTCTCACGGCGCTCTGCCCTCACCCGCGTTTGGGCGTGCCCCCGTCCCGTGCCAGGTGTTCGTGGTGTGCCCGGTACGGCGGTTCGGGGGCCGTGCCGGCCTCGGCCCTGCCTTCCAGCCAGGTGAGGAAGGCGAGGACGAAGGCTCCCTCCGCGAGCAGCGAGAGGGGGCCGTAGGGCGCTTCCCAGCCGAACTCGTAGTAGCCGCCGGGCAGTCCGACGGTGCGCGACAGCAGGAAGCCGACGACCATGCCGAGACTGACGAGCGCCCCGGTCAGCCACGCGGCCAGGGGACGCTTCACGGTGACCAGGGCCACCGCCACGGCGAGCATGACGGCGCTGCTCACGGCGAACAGGACGCCGACGTAGAACTTCTCCTCGAGATGTGCCGGGACGAGGAGAACGTGCAGCACCGTGATGCCTGCGGCACAGCACGCTCCCAGTCCCCGCAGGGTGGCCTGGGCGGCACGGGCGGAGTTCATGGCGACTCCAGTGGTTCACTCGCCGGGCTCGGTCCTCTTCGGTCCCTCTGTGTCTATACGGGGGACGGCCCTCGTACGGATTGCCCCGCGCCGTGGCGCGGGTCAGCCGCCGGCCGGGACCACCGGGCCGAACGAGGCGGCCGCGATCCGCTGGATGAGGCGCATCTCGGTGCCGTTCAGATTGGTGGGGTTGACGGAGTAGACGATCTTGCGGGAGAGGTCTTGGGTGGCGAACACACCACTCGTGTAGCCGGGGCGGGAGCCCGTCTTGCCCCAGACGACCACGCCGTTGGAGGACTTGACCCGCATCAGGCCCATGGACATGCAGGCCCGGCCGGCGTCCGCCTCGGTGCGGCACTGGCTGCTGTGGAAGTTCGGGACGTCGGGCACGGCGAAGAGCTCGGCCTGCCGGGCCGGCGGGAGGAGACGGCCACGGAAGAGCGCGGTCACGAAGCGGTCCAGGTCGGCGGGCGTGGAGATCATGCCGCCCTCGGCCCAGGGCCAGGGGCTCTGCTCGGTGACGTCCACCGGGTGCGTGGAGCCGTCCGCGGACCTGACCGTCAGATAGCCGTGCGAGTGCGGGGCCGGCAGGCGCGGGTCGTCGGCGTCGGGGACGTAGGTGTCGTGCAGGCCGAGGGGCCGGGTGATCCGGGACCGCAGCTCGTGGGCGAAGGAGTGGCCGGTGATCTTCTCGATCAGCACGCCGGCCACGTAGTAGTTCATGCCGTTGTACTGCTGGGCCGTGCCAGGGGCGAACTCCATGGGTTGGCCCGCCATCGTGTCGATCACCTGCTGCGGTGTGAAGCTCTTCAGGCGGTGGGCGGCGAACCACTCGGGGCTGCCGTCGCCGAACTCCGGATCGTCGGCGCCGCGCGGAAGTCCGCTGGTGTGGTCGAGCAGTTGGCCGACCTCGACGGGCGGCAGGTCGGCGGGCAGGACGCCCGGCAGGTACCGCTGGACGGGCGCGTTCAGGTCGACCCGGTGCTCGGCGGCGAGTTGGAGGACGAGGGTGGCCGTGAAGACCTTGGAGATGCTGCCGATCCGGATGTGCGCATCGCTGGGGACGCCCTGGCCGGTCTCCAGGTTCCCCACGCCCGATGCCCCCGACCAGTGCCCCCCGCTTCCCGTGATCCGCAGCAGCGCGCCGGTGACGTCCTCGTCCGGCAGGCCGCCGATCGCCTCCCTGAGGGCGGCCGGGTCGAGCGCCGGGAGCGGCGCTGTGACGGCAGCGGCGGCGGGACCACGGGTGGCGGCCGAGGCGGGCACCGCCACCCCCGCGGCCAGGGTCACCAGCAGGGCGCCGGAGGCGGCCAGAGCGGACCAACGGCGATGACGAACAGGGTGGTTCACGGTGTGCTCCCCCAGGGCGGTGGTCGGACCGGCACGGGCGGCCGGCGCTCACGAGTCTCCGCCGTCGCACCGGCCCCGCTCGTCGGGAACGTCCCTGAGCAGACCCTGACCCGACCCGCACATCTGACACAGGGTCACGCCGGGGTTCGGAACAGGCCTGTTCCGTAGTAGCGGTCCAGGAACGCGGCGGGGGCACGGCTGTCGGGGACCATCAGGCGGGCCACGCCGTCGCCCGTCTTCCGGCAGCCCGTCGCGTACGCGCGCATCCGCTGCCGGCAGCGGGCGAAGGTCATGCGGTGGTCGCCCCGTCCGGCGGCCGGTTCGCCCGCGAGGACGTAGGCGCCACCCACCGGGGCGGGGCGCGAGCCCGTTCCGGAGAGTGAGGACGGGCAGTGCGCGGCGTCCCCGAGCGGGCGACGACCGTGCGCCCACCCGCTCACCGGGCACTCACCGGCGGCTCACCGCCTCGGCGAGCGCCTCGGGCAGGCCCAGCAGGCGCAGCGCGTCGGGCAGTTCGGTGCCCGTCACGGCGGCCGACTCGGCGGCTTCCCGGTAGCGGGCCCGGGCCGCGGCCCGGTCGCCGCGCGCCTCGGCGATCCGGGCGAGCCCGGCCAGCGTGCGGACCCGGTTGCCGAGGCCCCTCACCCAGTGCGGGTCGAGCTGTTCCAGGGCCTGGAGGTAGAGGTCCTCGGCGGTGTCCGGATCGCGCTCGCGCAGGGCCATGTCGGCCAGGCCGCGCCGGGCCGCCGCCAGGGCGGCGGGGCTGCCGGCGCGGCGGGCGACGTCGGCGGCCCGGGTGTAGTCGGCACGCGCCGCCGCCGGGTCGGCGTCCACTCGGTGGTCGCCCCGGTTGACCAGCAGGTCGGCGCAGTCCTCCAGGGCGCCCAGCTGCTCGGCGAGAGCGAGCGCCTCGTCCGTGAGCGCTACGGCCCGCTCACGGTCGCCGCGGCCGCACGCGAGGCCGGCCAGTGCGTCCAGGGCCAGTACGGCACCCCACCGGTCGCCCAGCGCGCGGAACTCCCCGACCGCCGTACGGAACGCCTGTTCGGCCGCGTCCGTGTCGCCCTCGCCCGCGTGGCCGAACGCGGACACGTACTGCGCGGCCGCCCCGACCCAGGGGTCTGACCGCTTCCGCTGGGCCGATACCAGCGCGAACGCGCCCGGCGCGTCGCCGTCGCCGGCGTTGTGCATCATCCACAGGAGCAGGCCGGCCGGGTAGCGGCCGGGCCGGGCACCCGACCAAGCCTCGGTGAGGGACTGTGCCGCGGCCGCCCGGTGTCTGCGCCAGGTCTCCCGCCCAGCCGGACCGGACGCCGCGAGCAGCGCACAGATCGCGTACTCCTCACCGAGCCCGCCCGGCGGGGTGCCGCCCAGGGCGTCCAGCAGTGCGCCGGCCTGCGGCGCCGCCGCCCCGGACGCGCCGCGGATCCACAGGTACGACGCCGCCGACGCGAGCAGCTCCAGGGCCACCCCGGCCGCGGACGTCCCCGCTCCGTCCACCCGCGCCCCGGACACCCCAGCCCCATCCACCCCGGCCACAGACGCCCCCGCTCCGTCCACCGACGCCCCGGACACCCCGGCCCCATCCACCCCGGCCCCGGACACCCCAGCCCCATCCACCCCGGCCCCGGACACCCCAGCCCCATCCACCCGCGCCCCGGCCGCCCCCACCGCCCACCGCACGGCCGCCAGCAGATCGGGCTGCTCCGCCGCGAGTACCGTCAGCCACTCCAGCTGCTCGCTCCGCCGCAGCCACGGGTCTGCGGTGCGCACCCGCTCCAGCAGCACCTCGGCGTGGACGCGCCGCACCGCCTCCGTCTCGCCAGCGGCGTCGAGGCGTTCGGCGCCGTAGGCACGGATCGTGGCGAGCATGCGGTAGCGGCCGTCCGCCCGTTCCAGGAGGGACTTGCCGGCCAGGGACTCCAGTGTGTCCTCGTCGGTGCCGCAGACCCGGGCGGCGGCTTCGGGGCGCGCCCCCGCGGCGAACACGGAGAAGCGCCGCGCGGCGCGCTGCTCCGGCTCCGGCAGCAGGTCCCAGCTCCACTCGACCACCGAGCGCAGGGTCCGGTGCCGTTCGTCGGCCGTGCGGCTGCCGCGCGCGGACACGGCCAGCCGGTCGTGCAGCCGTGCCGCCAGCTCGTCGAGGCTCAGGGTGCGCAGCCGGGCCGCCGCCAACTCGATGGCCAGCGGCAGGTTGTCGAGGGCGGCGCAGATCCGCCGTACCGTCCCCGGCTCCGGGACGAAGGCGCGGTGCACGGCTCTGGCCCGGTCGGCGAACAGCTCCGCGGCCGCGTCGTCGTCGAGGGGCCGTACGGGGTGGAGGTGCTCGCCGATCACGCCCAGCGGTTCCCGGCTCGTCGCCAGCACCCTCAGGCGGGGACACGTCGTCAGCAGGCGTGCCGACAGCACGGCGGTCTCCTCGACCAGGTGCTCACAGTTGTCCAGCACGAGCAGCAGCATCCGGTCCGACAGGGCCGCGGTCAGCCGATCCAGCGGGCTCTGGTGGCCGGCCGCCATGTGCAGTCCGCTCTCGCGCAGGCCGAGGGCGCCGAGCAGGGTCTGCGGCAGTCCGGCGGGATCGCGCAGCGCGCCGAGTTCGACGAAGCACACGTCGTCGTTCTCGGCCGCGGCGACCTCCGTGGACAGCCGGGTCTTGCCGACGCCTCCGGGCCCCGTCAGCGTCACCAGACGTGCGGTGCGCAGCAGTTCGCGGACCTCGGCGACCTCGTCCGAGCGGCCGACGAAGGAGGTCAGCGGTGCGGGCGGGGCGACGGCCGACGGCGAGCGGTCGGCGCTCAGCAACTCGCCGTGCAGAGCGGCCAGTTCGGCCGAGGGATCGGCGCCCAGCTCCTCGGCGAGGTGCCGCCGTACCCGCTCGAACACCACCAGCGCCTCGGCCTGCGCGCCACCGGCGAACAGGGCCCGCATCAGCAGCCCGGCGAGCCGTTCCCGCAGCGGATGGCGGCCGACCAGCTCGGTCAACTCGGGTACCACCGCACGCTGTTCGCCGAGACGCAGCTCGCCCTCGATCCGGTCCTCCAGGGCGCTCAACCGCAGCTCCTCGAGCCCCGCGACGACGGCGCGGGGCGGTTCGCTGTCGGCCACGTCCGCGAGGGCGGGCCCCCGCCACAGCTCGAGCGCCGCTCGCAGCACCGTGACCGCCCGCCGCGCGTCGCCCTCCCGCAGCGCGTTCCGGCCCTCCCGCGCCAGGCGTTCGAAGCGGCCGGCGTCCACGTCGTCCGGGTCCACGACGATGCGGTAGCCGGCCCCGGCCCGCTCGATCGACGCCACCGGCCCCAGGGCCGAACGCAGGCGCGAAACCTGGGACTGCAGGGCGTGCGCGGACGGCGCCGACTCCGTCCCGGTGCCGCCGGCGGCCGCGATGCCGTCGGCCAGCCGGTCTGCCGGGACGACCTCACCGGGCCTGACGAGCAGCAGGGTGAGCAGCGCGCGCCGTGCGGGTCCGCCCAGTGACACCTCCGCCCCGTCGTCGCTCCACACCTGCGTCCCGCCGAGGATTCCGAAGCGCATGCGCGTGATTATCCCCGCGGGCGGGGGTCCGCGGGGGCGGTCGCGGCCGGGCCGCTGGACGAGCGCCACCGGCCGGCCGGGGACATCCGCGTGGGGCAGGCGATCGGACCCCGCGTGGGTCAGGCGATCGGGCCCAGGTACGTGCCCCCGGACACGTCGATGGTCTGCCCGGTGATCCAGCGTCCCTGCCGGCCCGCCAGGAAGGCGACGACGTCGGCCACGTCGTCGACTTCGCCGAGGCGGCCCAGCGCGGTGATCGACTCGATGCCGGCGACCACCTCGGGGATCGACGTGTAGCCGGCGGTGAGGTCGGTGCGCACGGCGCCCGGGGCGACCGTGTTCACGGTGATTCCGCGCCGGCCCAGCTCGTTGGCCAGCGAGGGCGCCAGGGCCTGCAGTGCCGCCTTGGCGACGGTGTAGCCGATCTGCGTGGAGACGGCGAAACGGCTGGCCGTGGAGCCCATGTTGATGACACGGCCGCCGTCGTTCAGCAGCGGCAGGGCACGCTGGATCACGAAGAAGGGGGCGGTGACGTTGACCGCGAGCAGCCGCTCCCACTCCTCGGCGGTCACCTGCGCGATCGAGTGCCCGGAGGAGATGCCGGCGTTGTTGACCAGGATGTCCAGCCCGCGCCCCTCGAGTCCGGCTTCCAGCTGCTCGAACAGCCGGTCCACCGCGCCGTCCTCGCCGAACCGGGCCCGCACGGCGAACGCCCGCCCGCCGTTCTCCTCGATCCGCCCCACGGTCTGCTTGGCCGCCTCGTCGTCGGCGCCGTAGTGGACCGCGACCAGCACGCCCTCGGCGGCCAGTTTCAGCGCCACCGCCCGGCCGATGCCCCGGGACCCGCCCGTCACCAGTGCCGTCCTGTTCGTCGAAGCAGCCATCGTCGACTCCCTGCTCGGTGGCCGGTCCCCCGTGCGGAACCGGCGATGGCCCCACCCTGAAGGCCCCGGCTCACCGCACGCTCACCGCCGGCTCACCGCCCCTGGCTCCGGGTCGGCGGGGGTGGGCGGCACATCGGGAACAGCCGTGCTCGGCACCCCGATCGACGCGTCGCCCGGGCCGTCCGTCGGCGGACGGAGGACAGAGGACGGCGAGCGGCGGACGGAGGACGGAGAGCTGGGGTGAAGCTGCCGGTCACACGGACGCGGCCGAGTACGACCGGTCCCGTCGGCGCCCCCGCCGGCGGTGCCGCGCTCACTCCCGGAGCGGCCCTCGGGCGCCTGGCCGGTATCCGGCCGCCCCATGGCCGGCGCCGTCGTCCCCGCCGCGATCGCTCATGGTTCCTTCCCCGCCGGAGCGTCCCGGCAGGCCCTCACTCACCCCCGTGCCGCCCCCGTCCCGGTACGGGTGGCTCAGGCGGCGGTCGCGTCGGATCAGGGCGTAGGTGCCGGTGGCCACGAGCGTGAAGGCGGCCGACAAGGGGGCCAGGTAGTACAGCATCAGTCCTCCCGGGCTTGGTCGGTCGAGCGCGTCGCGCGGGTGATGGCGGACTCGACCGCCGAGACCCGGTCGGCCAGCAGGGCGAGGGCGGCCACCGCTCGGGTCAGCGGGTCGTCCTCGGGGCCGCCGAGGGCGCGGGCGCGGACGTGGGCGGCCTTCACCTCGGCCCAGCGGGCGCCCTGTTCGGGGGTGAGGGTGCCGCGCAGCTCGGCGAGTTTCAGCAGGTTGGCCTCGGCGCCGCTGGTGAGGGTCTGAGCCTCGGCCGTGTAGTGGTCGGCGATCACGGCGTCACGCTCGGAGTCGTTCATGACCGGGCGCAGGCGCTGGGCGATGCGGTTCATGTCGCGGTAGGAGCCCTGCAGGTGGAACGGCGGCTCGGTGCGGGACGCCTCGGAGCGGGCTGCGGAGGCGATGTAGGCCGTGTTGACCGTGAGGACCGTGTCGCGTGCGGCGAGCAGGTGGCGCAGGACCGCGAGGACGCGGTCGAGTTCGGCGGCGGGAAGGGGCTGGGCCAGGCGGTCGGCGCGGGCCGTGGGGTCGGCGGCGGCCAGGCGCACCAGCAGCTCCAGGTCCGCGCGGTCGCGCCCGGCGAGCGGGGCGAGGGCCGGGTTGGCGGTGAGCGCGTTCTCGACGAAGCTGAGCGCGAAGACGTCCTCCTTGCCGGTGAGCACGTCGCCGAGGTTCCAGACGTCGGCCCGGTTGGCGAGCATGTCCGGCATGCGGAAGCGGGCGCCGGACTCGGTGTAGGGGTTGCCGGCCATGCAGACCGCGAACCGCTTGCCGCGCAGGTCGTAGGTGCGCGGCTCGCCGTCCCACACCCCGTCGACGCGGCGCGTCGCGTCGCACAGCGGAATGAACTTCTGCAGCAGCTCGGGCGAGGTGTGCTGGATGTCGTCCAGGTACAGGAGCGTGTTGTTGCCGGCCGCCAGCGCGAAGTTGATCTTCTCGATCTCGCGGCGGGCGGTGGCGTCCGGGGCGTCGGCCGGGTCCAGGGAGGTGACGGTGTGGCCCAGCGCCGGGCCGCTGACCTTGACCAGCATCAGGCCGAGGCGGTCGGCGACGTACTCCATGAGCGTCGTCTTGCCGTAGCCGGGCGGGGAGACGAGCAGGAGCAGCCCGCCGGTGTCGGTGCGCTTCGACTCGCCGGTGGTGCCCAGCTGCCGGGCCAGGCTGTCGCCGACCAGCGGCAGGTACACCTCGTCGACCAGGCGGTTGCGGACGAAGGCGGACATGACCCGCGGACGGTGGTCGGACAGACGGAGCCGGTCGCGTTCGGCGGCCACCAGGGCCGTACGGCGGCTCAGGTAGGCGCGGAAGGCGGGGACCTCGCGCTCCGCGAACCGCGCCGTCCGGGCCAGGAACTCGTCCAGCCGCAGCCCCAGCCGGCCTCCGGCCACCCGGGAGTGGCTGCCCAGCAGGCCTTCGACGGTCGCGGTCAGCGGGGCGTCGCCGTCGTAGCGGGGCAGGTCGGGGCAGAGTTCGGCGGCGACCGCCTCGGCCAGCTCCCCCGGACCGGCATCGGCGCCGGAGGAGGTGGCGTACGACGTCAGCCACGCCTCGGCGACCTGCCGGCGCGCGGGCAGACCGGGCAGCGCCGCCAGGTCCCGGGCGTATGCCGAACCGCCCACCGCGTGCCGGAACTTCTCCAGCAGACCGCGGGCGGCGGCGCCCAGGACGAAGCCCTCGAAGCCGGTCGTCAGCTCGTCGAGGAGGTACGCGGCGGCGGCCCCGGCGAGCGGATCGACGCCCGTGCGCCCCGACGGCCCACCGGTCACCGACCCGGATCCGGACGGCTCCGCGGTCGTCCGCGCGGACGGCCCCGCATCCGGTTCCCCCGCTTCCCCGGCGCCACCTGTCCCGCCCGCACTCCACCGTCCGATCGCCTCGGCCAGCTCCCCCACCAGCTCGGTGAGGGCGGCCGACGGGCCGAACGCGTCCCGGGCCCGGGCCAGCGACACCGCCCGCCGCGACCAGACCTCCCGCGCGCCCGGTGTCGTGCCGTGGGTCCAGAAGAGCTGCGCCGCAGCGCGGGCGGCGGGCTCGTGGCGCAGGGTTCCGGCCCCGTCGTACAACGGGAGCAGGGCGGTGAGGATCACGGTGGTGTCGTGGTCGTGTACCCCGCGCTCGTAGCCCTCGTCGTACGCCGCCTGCGCCGCCTCCCGCACCAGGGCGGGCAGGTCGGCGGCGGCCAGCGCGGCCGGGCCGTGCTCGGCCAGCAGCCGGGCGGCGAGGTGTTCGGCGCGGTAGACGCCGGGCGACTCGGAGGGCAGCCGGCGGTCCCAGAACGGGCGGGTGCCGGCGAAGCCGGGGTCCGTCACCGGGCGGCGGTAGTCGGTGCCGGTGACCGCGAAGGCGAGGCCGTCGCCGTGCGGGACCAGGGTGAGGTCGAGCGGCTGGGTGTTGACGGCGAAGCGGTGGCCGCCGAGCACCAGGGTGCGGCCGTCGTCGGCGTACAGGTCGGTGCGGTCGCGCAGGGCGCGGGCGGCGTCCTGGCGTGCGGCCTTGAGCCGGCCGTCGAGTTCCTCGGCGCGCACGCCGTCGCCGAGTGCCCGCAGCTCCTCGGCGGTGCGGCGGACCTTGGCGACCATCGGGTCGGAGGCGAAGTAGGTGGTGACCGCGTCGGTGTCGGCGAGCGTGGCCGCGCGGCGGGCGATCGTCTCCAGCACCCGGGCGGCGGAGACGGCCAGTTGCTCCGCGCGGTGTGCGCGGGCGTCGGCGAGGGACTGCTTGCGGGCGGCGAACGCCTCGTAGATCTCTGTGCGGGTGCCCGCGAGGTCGCCGAGGAAGTCGTCGAACTCGGCGAACCGGGCGTCCAGGTCCTCCAGCCGGCCGAGCAGCAGGGCGAGTTGGTCGTCGCAGGCCTCGGGGCTGTCGGCCGTGGTGAGCGCCGCGGTGACCGCCTGGGCCAGCAGGGCCTTCTCGGCGGCGAACTCGGCGCGGCCCTCACGGTCGAGCAGGGCGCGGCGGCGGGCGTCGAGGGTGGCACGGGCACGGTTGACACCGCCGAGCACCTCGGCGATCCGCTCCAGGACGGCCGTACGGACGGTGGCGTCGGCGATGTCGAGGCCGGTGACGACCTCGGTGACCGTGCGCAGCCCGTCGGCCAGGTCGTCCAGCCCGGCGGCGACCGGGCCCGCCGCGGCCACGGTCGGTATCGCCTCCGCCCGCTCCACGAGCCGTTCGACGTCCGCGCCCTGTGCCGCGAAGGCGTCCTCGCGGGCCAGGAAGGACACCGCCCGCCGTCCGAAGGCCACGAGGTCGGCCTCCGCCCCGGCGGCCAGCTCGTCCACGCGGGCGGTGTCCGCGTACCGCAGTTCCTTCAGCGTCAGCAGGTGGCCGTGCGCGTGCCGGAGTTCGGTGAGTCCCCGCACCCAGGCGGCGGCGTCCCGCGGGGCCTCGCCGCGCAGCCGGCGGACCACGGCGGCGATCCGCTCCACGGCCTCCTCCAGGGCCGCGGCGGCGTGCCGGGACAGGTCCCGCACCGTCTCGAACTCGGCGAGCACCTGCTCGGCGGTCTCCCGCGCCGCCTCCAACGGGGTGCGCAGATCGCCGAGTTCGGGCTCGCCCAGCCAGTGGTGGGTGTCGGCGGCGCGCACGCAGGCGGCGACCAGCGCACGGTAGCCCTCACCGGTCGCGATGCCGTCGGCGACCAGCCGGGCGACGGACAGGCAGTCGGCGAGTCCGCGCACGAGGTCCGCGTTGCCGACCCGGGCCAGGGCCCCGGTGCCGGTCCGCAGGGCGGCCGCGTGGGTGTCGGAGACGTAGGGCGAGGTCCACCACTGCAGGGCGTGCGTGTGCGCGGGCTCGTCGCCCTCGGCGCGCAGCACGGCCAGGGCGCCGTCGTCGAAGAGGGCCCAGCCCCGGCAGGGCAGCGGGGTGGCGACCTCCTTGCGGAGCGTGTTGTACGACAGCAGGAGGGTGCGGCCCTCGGTGCGGGAGCGGAACGCGTACAGCACGTCCTCGCCGTTCGGCGAGCGCACCTCCCGCTCGAACTCCAGCCCGGCCGTGTCCAGGTCGTACGTCTTGTGCGCGCCCGTGGCCAGGCAGTACCCGCCCGGGAAGACGATGCCCTGTTCCTCGGGCAGCCGGCGGCAGGCCTGCCCGACGCCGTCGAGCCGGACCACCGACCGGGTCAGCGTGTTGAACACCAGGTACCGGTCGGTGTCCTCCTTGTACGGCCGTACCCGCAGCAGGACCAGGGCGCCCACGCGCGCGTGCGCCACGGCGGCGTCGGCGAGGGCCTGCAACTGCTCCTCGACCGGCTCGGCGTACAGCTCCTCGCCCTCCGGTCCGCGCACGGTGAGCCGGCCGCCGACGGTCGCCACCCCCGCCCCGCCCGGCACCGACACGTACGGGTCCCGGCCGAGGACGTGATCCTCGCGGGTGGTGTCGGTCCAGGCGAAGTCGTGCGCCGGCGGGAAGGTGTCGTCGCGGTCGCCGCGCGCGTCCAGGAACCGGGCCCCGCCGCCGGCGGTCCGCCAGCGCAGGGCGCGGACGTCGTCGGCCTTCTCGCCGGTGCGGAACACCGCCAGCAGCCGGTCGTCCGGGCGGCGCAGCCGCAGCAGCCGGGCCTGCCGGTAGTAGCGGTGCAGGGCCGTGAACTCCCGTGCGAACGCCGGGTCGTCGAGCAGGCCGGGTACGGCGTCCTCGGAGAGCCGGTTCAGGTCACGGTCGTACAGGCCGAGGACGTCCGCGACCGCCGTACCGTCGGCCGTCCGGCCGGTGCTGCCGAACAGCAGCACGTCGCCGACGGCGACGACGTCGCACGGCACGCACGCGTGGCCGGTGCGCAGCCGTCCGGTGGCGCGCAGGGCGAACCCGGCGGAGCCGAACTCCTCGGCGCGGCGCGCGTTGAGGGTCTCGGCGCGCCGGGCGAGGTCGGCCGCCTGGGCGGCGAGCCGGTCGCGCAGCACCTCGTAGGTGCCGGCGTCGACGGTGTCGTAGCCCGTCTCCGGGGCGGTTGCCATGGAGGACGTTTCCCTTCAAGGGCGTGCGGGACGGTGAGGACTTCGGTGTGCGGGCCGGGCCGCCGACCCCCGTACGGCGGCCCGGCCTCGCCGGCGGGCGTCACACCCGGGCGCTGCCGTTCACGGCGGTCAGCGGGGTGTCCGCGAGGCCCAGTTCGCCGGCCCGGTCCAGGAGCTGCCGGAACTGTCCCGCCTCCGGGCCGCCGGACTTCATCAGCTTCATCAGCAGCGCCGAAACCGTCAGGTTCTGCACGTCGGCCGTGCCGAGCGAGCCGAGGATGCGGCTCAGGTCGTCCGTGAAGCTGCCCGAGCCGTCCAGCCAGGACGCCGCGAGCGCCTGAGCCGTACGGGAGTTGTCGACGAAGCCGTCGACGCCCTTGCCGAGGGAGACCGCCGACATCAGCCGGTCGAAGAAGACGGACTCCCCGCCGACGATGTCGATGTCGGCGTTCTCCAGACCGGTCGCGAGGACCGTGGCCTGGGCCTCGGCGACCTGCCGCTGGGTCTCCAGGCCGGCCAGCCTGATCTCCTTCTCGGCCTGCAGCCGCAGCCGGTACTCCTCGTGCCCGCGGGACGCCTCGTCCAGGGCGGCCATCGCGGCGGCCTTCTCGGTCAGGCCCTCCGCCTCGGCCTTCAGCTTCTCCCCGATGCCGGTGGCCTCCGCGAGCGCCTTCGCCCGGGCGCCCTCGGCCTCCGCGAGCGCCCTGGCCTGGGTGCCCTCGGCCTCCGCGCGCAGCCGGGCCTCGGTGGCCTCCGCCTCCGCCCGGCCGGCCTTCACGGTGACCTCGGCCTCCTTGTCGCGGACCTGGACGGCGGCGAGACCCTCGGCGGCGGCCTCCGCCTGGGTGCCCTCGGCGAGCCGCAGCTTGGCCCGGGCGTCGAGGTCGGCGGTCTTCAACCGGGCCTCGGCGAGCGTAAGTTCCTCGGCGGCGCGGTGCGTGGCGGCCTGCTCGGCGGCCTCGGCGGCCTTGATGTCCTTGACCAGCTTCTCCTGGGCCTCCGCCTCGGCGGCGATCACGATGGCCTGCCGCTCGCGCTCGGCCTGCTCGACCGCGCGCAGCTTCTTGATGGACTCCTCCTGCTCGGCGACCGTACGGTCCACCGCGACCCGCTCCCGGATGACCTCGGCGATGTCCCGCTTCTCCGCCTCGACCTCCTTCTCGGCGGCGATCCGCGTCAGCTGGGTCTCCCGTTCCCGGGCGATGACCTCCAGCATCCGGTCCTTCTCGACGCGCTCGTTCTCCACGGCGATGACCCGCTCGCGGTTCTTCGCGGCGACCGCGACCTCGCGGGCCTGGTTCTCGCGCTGCACCCCGAGCTGTTCCTCGGTGCGCAGGAAGGCGCCCTGGGCGCGCAGCCGCTCCTCCTCGACCACACGGGCGGTCTCGGCCTCCTCGCGGGCCCGGGAGGTCTCGATCTCCCGCTTCTGCTTGATCTCGGCGTCCACCTGCCGGCGCTCCAGCTCCAGGATGGCCTCGCGGGCGTCGACGTCCTGGCGGGTGATCTCCTTCTGCTCGGTGCGCCGGGCCTCGTTGGTGCGCACGTGCTCGACGGCCGTCAGCTCGGTGATCTTGCGAATGCCCTGGGCGTCGAGGACGTTGGCCGGGTCCAGCTGGGCGAGCGGGGTCTGCTCCAGGTAGTCGATGGCCGCGTCCTCGAGGTGGTAGCCGTTGAGGTCGACGCCGATCAACTCGATGATGTGGTAACGGAGTTCCTCACGCTTGGTGTAGAGGTCGGTGAAGTCCATCTGCTTGCCGACGGTCTTCAACGCCTCGGAGAACTTCGCGTGGAACAGCTCCTGCAGCGTGTCCTGGTGGCTGGCACGCTCGGTGCCGACGGACTGGGCGACCTTGATGACGTCCTGGACGGTCTTGTTGACCTTGACGAAGAACAGGATCCGGATGTCGGCGCGGATGTTGTCCCGGCAGATCAGTCCGTCCCGTCCGGAGCGGCTGATCTCGATCGTCTTCACCGAGATGTCCATGACCTCGGCCTTGTGCAGGATCGGCAGCACGACCTGCCCGGTGAAGGAGACGTCGACCCGCCGGGTCTTCGACACGATCAGGGCCTGGCTCTGGTCCACCTTGCGGTACAGCCGGGAGAGGGCCAGCAGCGCGAGCAGTACGACGACGAGACAGACGGCGACGAGCACGCCGAGGGCTTCCATGGCATACGTCCTTGTGCGTCGGGCGACGAAGGCGGAAGAGCCCTCGGCTCCGGTGCGGAACGCCTGCCGGTGCCCGGCACCGGAGCCATCCGTGGTGCTCCCCTCGGGCGATGGTGCACGAGGCGCGCGCTCCCGCGCATTGCCGGTTTCCGGCAGCGTTCACTAGGGTCTCGATGCCGGACGGACATCAAGAAACCGTCAGCGGCGCGTCAGGATCACGGGGAAACGGGGACGGCGTGACCGAGGCAGCGATACCCGAGCACTATCTGGACGGCTATGCCCGCACCCTGGCCGAGGTCGCGGCCACCGGCCGCCGGCTGACCCGGCAGGAACTGGCCCTGCGGCGGAACCTGGGCGAGCAGGCCGCCGACGCCGGGCACGGACTGCGTGCTCTGGTCGTCGCCCACCTGGCCGCCGCCCGCGCCGCCTGGCCCGGCACGCCCGGCTCGTCCGACAGCACGCTGGCCGCCGTGCAGCAGGCGATCGACGCGCTCGCCGAGGGCTACGAACGCGCCCAGCGGCTCGCGGTGCGCCGGGAGGAGGCCGCGCGCCGGGAGTTCATCGACGACCTGCTCTACGGCCGCAGCGACCTGGGCCGGCTCGCCGAGCGGGCCGAGCGGTTCGGCCTGCGGCTGTCCCGGGCGCACGCGGTCGCCGTCGCCCAGGGGCCGGCCCCGCTCGGCGAGGGCGACCCGCTGACCCGGCAGGTGGAACGCGCGGTCGTCGCCCGATTCGACGCCCGCAGCATCCTGCTCACCACCAAGAACGGCCGGCTGCTGTGCGTCGCGCCGGGTGACGAGGACGAGGTCATCACCCACTTCGCCAAGCAGGCGTACGCGGCCGACGCCGGCTGCCGGGTCGCGGTCGGCCGTCCGCAGCCCGGCCCCCGCGGGGTCGTGCAGTCGTACGAAGAGGCCCTCGCCGCGCTGGAGATGGCCGAGCGGCTGGACCTGGACCAGCCGCTGCTGCGCGCCGCCGACCTGCTCGTGTACCCGGTGCTCGCCCGGGACCGGCAGGCCATGGCCGACCTGGTGTCGCACACGCTCGGCCCGCTCACCGCGGCGCGCGGCGGGCCGCGGCCGCTGCTGGACACGCTCACCGTGTACTTCGACTCCGGCTGCGTGGCCGCCGAGGCCGCCCGCCGCCTCGCGCTCAGCGTGCGCGCCCTGACCTACCGGCTGGAGCGCATCCACAAGCTGACCGGCGCCGACCCGGCCGACCCGGCGCACCGGTACGCCCTGCAGACGGCGGTGATCGGCGCCCGGCTGCTGGACTGGCCCGCCGAGCCGCTGTGAGGACTCCTTACGGAGCCGTGACGCACCGCCCGTCGTGCCCCGGTCCGGGGCGGTCGGGGACCTAGCGTGGCCGTGTGCGAGTACTGGTCACCGGCGGTGCCGGGTTCATCGGGTCCCATGTCGTCGACGCGCTGCGGGCGCGCGGGCACGAGCCGGTCGTGTTCGACGTCCGCGACGATCCCGGCGCCGACGTGCGCGAGCCGCGGGCCGTCGCCGCGGCCCTGGCGGGTGTGGACGCCGTCTGCCACCAGGCGGCCATGGTGGGCCTCGGCGACGGGGTGGCGGACGCGGCCGAGTACGTCTCCCGCAACGACCTGGGCACCGCCGTCCTGCTCGCCGCGATGGCCGGGGCGGGCGTGCGCCGGCTGGTGCTGGCCGGCTCGATGGTGGTGTACGGGGAGGGCCGGTACGAGTGCCCCGCGCACGGTGTCGTACGCCCCGGACCGCGCTCCGTCACCGACCTGACGGCCGGCCGCTTCGACCCGCGCTGCCCCTTCTGCGGGGCGGAACTGTCCCCGGGGCTGGTCACCGAGGACGCCCCGCCCGACCCGCGCAACGTGTACGCCGCCACCAAACTCGCCCAGGAACACCTGGCGGCCTCCTGGGCCCGCTCCACGGACGGTACGGCGATCTCCCTGCGCTACCACAACGTGTACGGCCCGCGGATGCCCCGCGACACCCCGTACGCCGGTGTCGCCTCCTTCTTCCGCTCGGCCCTCGAACGCGGCGAGGCGCCCCGCGTGTTCGAGGACGGCCGGCAGCGGCGGGACTTCGTGCACGTACGGGACGTCGCCGCCGCCAACGTCACCGCCCTGGAGGCCGGGGCCCGCCCCGGAACACTCACGGCGTACAACACCGGCAGCGGTGAGCCGCGCACGGTGGGCGACCTGGCCCGCGCCCTGTCCGCCGCCCACGGCGGTCCCGAGCCGCTGGTCACCGGCGAGTACCGGCTGGGCGACGTAAGGCACATCACGGCGGACTCCGCCCGTCTGCGAACGCACCTCGGCTGGAAGCCGGAGGTCGGTTTCGAGCAGGGCATGCGGGAGTTCGCACGGGCCCGGTGACCCGCCACGGAAACCTCGAGATTTCACCGAACTCACGTACAACCCTTGCGCTTCACCGCCGGTCTCCTGAGCGCGACGCCCGGATCCCCGGGATCCGACCCGACCGCTGGAGACTCCATGCGCACGCGCCTCCGCCTGCTGACCGCCGCGCTTCTCGCCTCCGGCCTGACCCCGCCGGCGCTCGCCGCGCCGGCGACCGCGGCCACCGCCAAGTACGCGGACGACTTCAACGGCGACGGCCACCGCGACCTCGCGCTCGGCGACCGCACCGCCACCGTGGCCGGTAAGAAGCAGGCGGGCGCCGTGGTCGTCGTCTGGGGCACGGCCCACGGCCCCGACCCCGCCAAGCGCTCGGTGATCACCCAGAACACCCCGTACATCGCGGGCACCGCGGAGACGAACGACTTCTTCGGTGCGAAGGTCACCGCGGCCGACATGAACAACGACGGCTACGGCGACCTCGTCGTCACCGCCCCCGGAGAGGACGACGGCGCCTACCACGGCACCTTCACCGTCCTCTGGGGCTCCAGGTCCGGCCTGACCGACGGCACCTCGTTCAGGAGCCCGAGCTGCAAGGAGTGCGGCTTCGCCAAGGACGTGGCGGTCGGCGACTTCACCGCCGACGGCAAACAGGACGTCGTCGCGATCACCGACGACTACGTCTACGTCCTGCGCGGCCCGTTCACGAAGTCCGGCTCGCGCGGCACGGCCACCAACCTCGACCCCGTCGACGGCGAGGACATCAAGCCGGACCTGGTGGTCTCCGGCAAGGTCACCAAGGACGGCACCGCCGACTTCGCCGTCCTCGGCTACGACTCGGACACCTGGACCAACCGGGCCTGGTTCTACCGCGGTGGCTCGGGCGGCCCCGCCGGGCCGGCGCGGAAGATCGGCCTGCTCGGTGACTCCGGCCTGGTGGACGCGAGCGCGACGATCGCCGACTTCGACAAGGACGGCTACGGCGACCTCACAGTCGGCTTCGCCCGTTCGGGCAAGGGCGGTGCCGTCCGGGTGTACAAGGGCACCTCCCAGGGCCCCAGCACCACGGGCACCTCGTTCACGCAGGCCACGACCGGCGTCCCCGGCACGCAGGAGTCGGGCGACTACTTCGGCTACGACGTCTCGGCCGCCGACACGAACGGCGACGGCTACCCCGACCTCGCGGTGGGCGTGCCCGGCGAGGTCATCGGCGACAACCTGTTCCGGGCCGGCGCGGTCACCGTCCTGCGCGGCGGCAAGAGCGGCCTCACCGGCAAGAACGCCCGCCAGTACGACGTCGGCACGCCCGGCGTCGAGGGCGACCCGGCCGACGAGAACGACGCCTGGCTCGGCGCCTCCGTCCTGCTGCGCGACTTCGACCGCGACGGCCGGGCCGAACTGGTCGCCGCCGCACGGGAGATCGGCCGCCTCCACCTGCTGCCGGGCACGGCCTCCGGCCCCACCGGAACCGGCTCGACCCTGTTCACCCCGCAGTTCCTGGGCCTGGGCGACCGTTCCTGGTTCGGCGCGGCCCTGCCCGACTGACCCCCTCTTCCTCGGGAGACACAGACGTGAAGCACCCCCTGCGCGGCAGCACCGCGCTCGCCGCCCTGTTCGTCGCGGGTCTGACCCCGGTGGCCCTGACCGGTCCGGCCTCGGCCGCGCCCTCCGGGCTCCAGGGCGACTTCAACGGCGACGGCTACCGGGACGTGGCGATCGCGGCGCCCGCCGCCACCGTGAACGGCAAGTCCTGGGCCGGCCAGGTCGCCGTCGCCTACGGCACCGCGAGCGGACTGAACCCCGCCAAGCACCAGCTGATCAGCCAGGACACCGCGGGCATCCCCGGCAGTGCGGAGAAGGACGACGAGTTCGGCGACCAGGTCGCCACCGCCGACCTGAACCGCGACGGCTACAGCGACCTCGTCGTCGGCGCACAGCACGAGACGGCGGGCAGCGCCCAGGACGCGGGCACGGTCGTCGTCGTCTGGGGTTCCAGGACCGGCCTGTCCGGCGGTACGACCGTGAAGAACCCGCAGACGCTGTACGGCAGTTACTTCGGGCTGAGCATCGCCGCCGCCGACTTCACCGGCGACGGCAAGCCCGACCTCGCGATCTCCGCGCAGAGCGACACGGAGAACCCCAGCAGCTGGCGGGTCCGGCTGATCCGCGGCCCGTTCGCCAAGTCCGGCTCCACGGGCCGGGTCTCCTCGTACTCCCCGGGCATCGACAGGCCGGTCCTCACCGCCGGCCGGGTCAGCGGCGACACCAAGGCCGACCTGGTGGTCACCGGGCAGAAGCCGAACAGTGACCACCTCGCCACGGCCGTCTACTACAAGGGCACCTCCGACGGCATCAGCAAGGCGGCGAGCCTGCGCACCGCCGCGACGGCCGCGATCGGCGACCTGAACAAGGACGGCTTCGGGGACATCGTCCTCGGCAACCCCGAGGACCCGGCCGACGAGCCCTCGGCCTCCACCGGCGGCAAGATCCACGTTGTCTACGGCACCTCCTCCGGGCCGAGCGCCACCCGCCGCGTCTCGCTCACCCAGAACACCTCGGGCGTCCCGGACTCCTCGGAGCAGGGCGACCGGTTCGGCCAGGCGCTCGCTATCGGCGACTTCGACAAGGACGGCTACGGGGACCTCGCGGTCGGCGCGCCGGGCGAGACCTTCGGGGACGACTCCGACTACCGCGCCTCCGCCGGTGCGATCACCCTGCTGCGGGGTTCGTCCTCCGGACTCGCCACGTCCCGCCCGGTGTTCCTCACCCAGGACAGCCCCGGCGTGCCGGGCGCCCAGGAGGCCGGTGACAACTTCGGCCACGCCCTGCTCGCCTCCGACGTGAACCGCGACGGCCGCGCCGACCTGACGGCCGTCGCCGCCCAGGAGAACGACCCCGAGGGCGCGGTCTGGTTCCTGCCGGGCGCCGCGTCCACGCTCTACTCCACGACGGCGTCGACGACGTTCGGCCCGACGAAGGTGGGCCTGCCGGCCGGCAAGTACACCGCTCTGGGTGAGGATCTGGCCGGCTAGCCGGGTCCAGGGCCTTTCCCGTCCGAAGGAGAGGCACTACGCCCGAGCCGCCGGCAGGGTCACCTCGAAGCGGCAGCCGCCCGGGATGTTCCGGACCGTCGCCCGGCCCTGATGGGCCTCCACGATCCCCCGTACGATCGCCAGCCCCAGCCCCGCCCCGGCGGGCGGGGTCCGGGCGTCGGTGCCGCGCCAGCCGGTGTCGAAGACGCGGGGCAGGTCGTCCTCGGGGATGCCGCCGCAGCCGTCCGTCACGGACAGCACCACGCCCTCGGGCGCCCGTTCGGCGGCGACGGCGACCGTGCCGTCGGCGGGCGTGCGGCGGATGGCGTTCACCAGCAGGTTGGCGAGGACCCGGCTCATCTCCTTGCCGTCGACCTCCACCGGCACCGGCTCCACCCGGCCCCCGACCAGCCGTACGCCGTGCTCGCGGGCGAGCGGGCCGACCCCCGCGAGGGCGTCGCCGACCAGGTCGTACAGCGAGATCCGGGCCGGGCTGAGGGGCAGGGTGCCGGCGTGGATGCGGGAGAGCTCGAAGAGGTCGCCGACCATGTCGTTGAGGCGTTCCACCTCGGTGCGGATCTGCTTGAGGTAGCGGCCGGGGTCGGCGGCCACCCCGTCCTCCAGCGCCTCCGACATGGCGCGCAGCCCGGCGAGCGGGGTGCGCAGGTCGTGCGAGATCCAGGCGACGAGTTCCCGCCGGGACGTCTCCAGGGCCCGCTCGCGTTCCCGGGAGGCGGCGAGCCTGGCGCTGGTCGCGGCCAGCTCGCGGCTCAGCGCATCCAGTTCGGCGGTGGCCGGGGCCGCGGGTGCGGCGAAGGCGCCGCCGTCGCCGAAGTCACGTGCCGCGTCGGCGAGTTCGCGGCTGCGGGCGACGACCCAGCGGCCCAGCAGCAGCGCGGTGGCGAGCGAGACGACGGCCGCCATGGCGACGACGGTGGTGACGACCCTCAGGTCGTGCGCGGACAGGAACATCGCCTGGGCCACGGCCATGGTCCCGGCGAGCATGGCCACCACCCCGACGGCGGCGACCACGGCGAGCGAGACGGTCAGGGAACGCCGGCGGATCAGCCGCAGCACACCCGCTCCGGCCAGGCCGGTGGCGGCGGCGCCGAGGAAGGCGTAGAGGGCGATCAGGAGGGTGTCGCGCATGTCAGTCCGCCTCCTTCCCGGTGGCGTCGAAGCGGTAGCCGACGCCCCACACCGTCTGGATGAGGCGGGGCCGTCCGGGGTCGTCCTCGACCTTGCCGCGCAGCCGGCGGACGTGGACGGTGACGGTCGACAGGTCGCCGAAGTCCCAGCCCCACACCTCCCGCATCAGCTCCTCCCGGCCGAACGCCCGCCCCGGATACCGCAGGAAGAAGGCCAGCAGGTCGAACTCACGGAGGGTGAGAGCAAGTTCGGTGCCGTTCTTGGTGGCGCGGCGGGCGCCCGGATCGACCGCCAGACCGGCCGCGGCGAGCGGGCCCCGCTGTTCTCGCGCTTCCCGCGGTGCGGCGGGCCGGGCCCGGCGCAGCACCGACTCCACCCGCAGCACCAGCTCGCGCGGGCTGAACGGCTTGGTGACGTAGTCGTCGGCGCCGACCTCCAGGCCGAGGACGCGGTCCTCCTCGTCGCCGCGCGCGGTGAGCATGACGACCGGCACCGGCCCGTGCTCGCGCAGCCGCCGGCACACCTCGAGGCCGTCCATCCCGGGCAGCATCAGATCCAGCACCACCAGGTCCGGCCGGTGCGCGGCGGCGCGCTCGAGGGCGGCCGGGCCGTCGGCGGCACGGTCCACGGCGTATCCGGCACGGTCCAGGTATCCGGCGACGACCTCGGCGACGGTCGGATCGTCGTCCACGACGAGGATCCGGCCCCGGTCGCCGGGCTCACCGGCGACCGGTCCGGGGAGCGGGGAAGCGTACGGCTGCTGCATGGTGTCCACCCTGGCACCGGTGGGCCGCCCGGGCTCGGCCACGGGTCCGACGTCCGCGTTTCGTAAGGAGCAGAAGTCCGCTTTGTCACGGTTCATGTTCGTAGGGTGAGCGCCGTGACCTCCTCATCCGCCCCGCCCGACGTGGACGTCGTGCTGCCCTGCCTGAACGAGGCCGAGGCCCTGCCCTGGGTGCTCGCGCGCATCCCGGCCGGCTGGCGTGCCCTCGTCGTCGACAACGGCTCCACCGACGGCTCCGCCGGCCTCGCCCGTTCCCTGGGCGCGACCGTCGTGCCCGAGGACCGGCGCGGCTTCGGTGCCGCCTGCCACGCCGGTCTGCTGGCCGCCACCGCCGACGTGGTCTGCTTCTGCGACTGCGACGCCTCCCTCGACCCCGCCCGCCTGGTCCCGTTCGTCCGCGAGGTACGGGCCGGCGAGGCCGACCTGGTGCTCGGCCGGCGCCGTCCGCAGACCCGGGGCGCCTGGCCGGCCCATGCCCGCGCCGGCAACCTCGCGCTCACCCGGCTGCTGCGCCGCCGCACCGGGCTGCGCCTGCACGACCTCGGCCCCCTGCGCGCCGCCCGCCGCGAGCCGCTGCTCGCCCTCGGCCTGACCGACCGGCGCAGCGGTTACCCCCTGCAGATGGTGGTGCGCGCGGCCGACGCGGGGTGGCGGGTCACCGAGCACGACGTGCCGTACCTGCCCCGCACGGGCGCCTCAAAGGTCACGGGCACGTGGCGGGGGACGTGGGAGGCGGTGCGGGACATGAGCCGGGTCCTGAACGAGCCTGAGCGACCGCGGGCCGCTGGGGGCTGGTCGCACGGTTCCCCGCGCCGCTAGGGAGTGGCAGCACCGCCGGTCGAATGGAGCCGTACGCAGCCGGGCCCACCCCCGCCCGGCCCGAACTCCGGTCACCAGCCAGAAAGGCTCACATGATCACCCTCCTGGTCATCGCCAAGGAGCCCCGCCCCGGGCGGGTCAAGACGCGGCTCACTCCGCCCTTCACGCCCGCCGAGGCCGCCGCCCTCGCCGAGGCCGCACTCGAAGACACCCTGCGTGCGGTGACCCGAACACCCGCCACGCGCCGTGTCCTCGTGCTCGACGGCCGGCCGGGCCCCTGGCTGCCGGCCGGCTTCGACGTCGTACCGCAGTGCGCGGGAGGCCTCGACGCCCGGCTCGCGGACGCCTTCGCCCGCTGTTCCGGTCCGGCCCTGCTGATCGGCATGGACACCCCGCAGGTCACCCCGGACCTGCTCACCGTGGACTTCGCGGGCTGCGACGCGTACTTCGGCCCGGCCGAGGACGGCGGCTTCTGGGCGCTGGGCCTGGCCCGCCCAGAGCCCGCGCTGCTGCGGGGCGTGCCGATGTCCACGCCGGAGACCGGGGCCGTACAGCGGGAGCGGCTGGTGACGGCCGGGCTGCGGGTGCGGGACCTGCCCCGGCTGCGGGACGTCGACAGCGCCGCCGACGCCCGTGCCGTCGCGGCCCTCGCCCCGCACGGCGCCTTCGCCGCCCGGCTGGCCGACTGCACGGCCGGCCGATGAGCACCACGACCGCCCCGCCCGCCTGGGCCGCCTCCGACCCGTACGCCACGGCCCTGCGCACCGGCCGGGGCCCGCTGTTCCTGCGCCAGGCCGACGGCCGGCTGCTGCCGCTGGAGGTGGAGCGCTGGTGCGCCCGCGCGGACGCCGTGGACCGGGTGGTGCTGGACCGCTGCGAGGGCGCCGTCCTGGACATCGGCTGCGGCCCGGGCCGGCTGGTGGCGGAACTCGCCGCCCGGGGCCGCACCGTCCTCGGCGTCGACGTCAGCGAGGCCGCCGTCACCCGCACCGTCACCGTCGGCGGTCAGGCGCTGCGCCGCTCGGTCTTCGACCGGCTGCCCGGCGAGGGCCGCTGGGGCACCGTGCTGCTCATGGACGGCAACGTCGGCATCGGCGGCGACCCGCGCGCCCTGTTGCGCAGGATGGCCCAACTCCTCGCGCCCGGCGGCCTGCTGGTGGCAGAGACCGCGCCGCCGGACGTCGACGAGCGGACCGAGGTACGGGTCGTCGCCCACGGACGGGACACCGTCGGCGCCCCCTTCCCCTGGGCACGGATCGGCACCCCCGCCCTGCTGCGGCTCGCGGACCGCTCCGGATGGCGGGCGGCCGCTCAGTGGACGGCCGGCGACCGCCGTTTCGTCGCCCTGCGCACCCGCACCATCGACAGCAGCGCCGAGCAGCCGAAGAGCACGGCGGTGATCAGCAGCCAGCGCCCGAGGAAGACCTCGGCGGACCGGCCGGTGGCCATGCGGTAACGCCGGCCCACCAGGTCGAGGACGAGCGGGAACCACACGAGCAGGAGCAGCCCCGACAGCGCGGCGGGCACCCGCACGTACATCATCCACGCGCGCCGCCCGAGCGCGTCGAACCCGCGCACGACCGCCCGGTCCAGCGCCGCGTACAGCGGCAGCAGCACGAGGTCGTGCAGCAGGGCGGCCCCCACGATCCACAGCGCCACCCCGGACCGGTCACCGGCCAGAAGCCGTACACCGGCGTACCCGGCGAGTGCGAACGTGCAGGTGAACAGCAGCAGTTGGAACGGACTGCCGACCGGGACGCGACGCGGCATCACAGGTCTCCGAAGGTCAGCCGGGCCACCCACTTGGTGTTGAGCACACCGGGCGCGGCGGGCACGATGATCCGCGCCGGGTGGCCGTGGTCGGGGGACAGGACCTCGCCGTTGACGTACAGGGCGAGCAGGGAACGCGGGTCGGCCACCTGGTTGGCGCGCAGGGCCGCGCGGCGGAAGGCGCCGTGCCGCTGCAGGGACTCCACCAGCACGTCCGGCGGATCACCGTCGTACCCGACCAGCGCCGCGAGATCGCGCAGCCGTACCCCGCGCCACCACTGGTCGGCGGTGGACCAGCCCTCCACACAGGCGATCGGCAACGAGGCGCTGTGCAGCGGCAGCCGGAGCACCTGGGCGCGGGTCAGCCGGACGGTGCCGGTCCGGCCGGTGACGACGAGCCGCCAGGCGTCGTCGTGCGTCTCGGCCGGGGCTATCCCGGCGTACGCGGCCGTCTTGTTGATCTGGAAGCCGTTCGGGCCGCCGGCCGGTTCGGCCCCGCCGTGCGGTGCGAGCAGGGCCGTGCGGCGGAAGGGACCGCCCAGGCTCTGCCCCACGGTGGTCAGGAACAGCAGCAGCGAGCCGCCGCCGACCAGCGCCAGTGCCCCGCGCCGGGAGACGGTGGGCGGGTCGGGGCGCGGGGAGACCAGGTCGTTCTCCTCCCGCGGCTCCTCCCGCGCCCGTCGCCGCACGTGTCGCACGGCGGCCGGTGTCTTCAGCGCCGCGTGCGCCACGAACGCGGCGAAGAAGACCCATGCCCCGTAGAAGTGCAGCGGATAGAAGGAGCCGGGGAAGACGTAGTCCAGCTGGACGTTGAGCACCCCGGTCGTGAACTCGAACAGCCCGCCGCCGACCAGCAGCAGCAGCGAGATCCGCTCCAGCGCGTGCGCGAGCGAACGGGCCGGCGGCAGCGTGAACAGCCTCGGCACCACCGACCAGAGCTTGGCCAGCAGGACCGGGACCAGGGTGATGCCGAGGGTGACGTGCACGCCCTGGGTGAACCGGTACAGCCACACCGGGCCGGTCGGCCAGGCGAAGAGGTAGAAGCCGAGGATTCCCTTGTCGGGGGTCTTGTCGTTCACCCGGGACAGGCCCGGGTTGTAGGCCGCGTACGACACCAGGCCGGTCACGAACAGCACGGTGACGCCGATGAGCAGCACCAGACCGAGCACCGAGGTGAACCAGGGGCCGCGCAGGGGGCTGCGCCAGAAACCGGGGGAGGTGGGGAGCCGGGGATGGTCGCGCATGCCTTCGACCGTAGGCCGGGCAACGTGCGGGAAGGGGGCCGCGACCCATGACGAAACGCTGACGTCCGGCCCGTACGACGGCCCGCGCGGGCCGGTGCGTCCTAACGTGCCGACGTGACCCGCTCCCTCCGCCGCGATCTGTACGCCGTCGGGGCCGCCGCCCTGCTCGTGACGGCGGCCGTACTGATCGGCCGGCGCATCCAGGACACCCGCCACACCCTCTTCGTGCACTGGCCGCCCGTGCTGGCCGAATGGGACCCGCACCTGGGCCCCGGCACCCCGGCCGCCGTCCTCCTCGCGGCGGCCGGCGTGGCGTACGGTCCGTCCCTCGCCGCCCGCCTGCCCTGGCCCGCCCTGCTCGCGACGGCCTGGGCGACGGCGACGGCCTGGATCCTCTCCCTCGCCCTCGTCGACGGCTGGCACCGGGGCGTCGCGGGCCGCCTCACCACCCGCGAGGAGTACCTGCGGGTCATCGACCGCTTCCAGGACATCCCGGCCACGCTGCGGGACTTCACCCACCACATCGTCGCCGGCGCCCCCGCCCCCTGGCCGGCCCATGTCGCCGGGCACCCGCCGGCCTCCACGCTCACCTTCGTCCTCCTCGACCGGATCGGGCTGCGCGGCGGCGGCTGGGCCGGGACCTGGTGCGTGCTCACCGGCGCCACGGCCTGCGTGGCCGTCCTGGTCGCCGTACGGGCCCTGGCGGACGAGACCCTGGCCCGTCGCGCCGCGCCCTTCCTGGTCCTCGCCCCGGCGGCCGTCTGGCTCGGCACCTCCGCCGACGCCTACTTCGCGGCGGTCGCCGCCTGGACCGTGGCCCTGCTCGCGCTCGCCGTCTCGAAGCGGTCCCCGGCCCGTGCGGCGGCCTCCGGCCTGCTCCTCGGCCTGACCTGTTACCTGTCGTACGGCCTCACGCTCGTCGCCCTGCTCGTCGTGGCGGTCCTGCTGCTGGGCCGGGACGGGGTCCGCGCGCGCCCGGTGCTCCTGCCGGCCCTCCTCGCCGGACTGGCCGTCGTACCGCTGGTGTTCACGCTCGCCGGGTTCAACTGGTGGACGGCCTACCACCTGTTGGTGACCCGTTACTACCAGGGTGTCGGCGGCAAGCGGCCCTACTCCTACTGGGTGTGGGCCAACCTCGCCTGCGCGGCCCTGATCACGGGCCCGGCGACGGCGGCGGGCCTGCGCCGCACCGCGGGCACGCCCGGGCGGAGGGAAGGCACCACCCCGGCGCCCCGCACCTCCGCAGCCCCGGTCCGGCTGGCCCTCCTCGTCTCCGGGGCCCTCCTCGCCCTGCTGATCGCCGACCTGTCCGGGATGAGCAAGGCCGAGACCGAGCGCATCTGGCTGCCGTTCGCGATGTGGCTGCTCCCGGCGTGCGCGTATCTGCCCCACCCCCGTGCCTGGCTCACGGCCCAGGTGGCCCTCGCCCTGCTCCTCAACCACCTTCTGCTGACCGGTTGGTGAGGCCGTCGTCCGTCCGCGACCAGGGAGGCCCGCCCAGGGGAAAGTACTTGCATCTTTGGAAAGTAGTGTCCAGGATGACGTATGGAAGGGGGGCGGCCGACCACCGCCCCTCCCTGGACCGGAGGTACACGCATGGACAGCACGGGGGAACCGATGGACGCGCGGCACGCCGAGGACGCGCTCGCCGCCGCATGCGCCGCACGGACCGCGGCACGCAGGGCGAGCGACGAACGCAACAGGCCCCGGGGGTACGCCATGGGCCAGGGCCTGACCTTCGCGGCCGGGTTCACCTCGCTGGGGCTGTCCGACCGGCAACCCCACTGGGCCTTCTGGCTGCTGCCGGCCGGGCTGCTGAGCCTGACCGCCTTCCTCGTCCTGGTCTGGCTCGGCGCGCACCACGGCGGCGTGACCCGTTGGTTCGCCCGCGACTGCGGCCCCGGCCGGCCCGCCTGGCGCGCCTGGCTGGTCCCGCTCGCTCCCACCGCCGTGGGCCTGCTGGCCGCGATCCCGTTCGGCGTGACCGGCTGGCTCATCGGCTTCGGCCTCGCCAGCGGCCTCGACCACCTGCTGCGTGCCGCCCGGGCGGGTACGGCATGACCGCCGGCACGGGAGGCGGGCCTCCGGCCCTGGACCGCGAACTGCACCATCCCACCCGGCTGGCCCTGGCCGCGTATCTCTCCGGGTGCGGGGAGGCGGAGTTCGCCGTGCTGCGGGACTACTGCCAGGTGTCCGACTCGACGCTGAGCAAGACGCTCTCCGCCCTGGAGAGGACGGGCTACGTCAGCATCCGCAAGGGCTACTTCGGCAAGCGCCCGCGGACCTGGGCCGCCCTCACGCTCACCGGCCGGCGGGCGCTCGCGAGCCACCTCGCGGCACTGGAGGCGATCGCGTCGGCGGCCCGCAGGGCGGGGGCCACGGCGTCGACGACGGACGCGGACCCGGAGCCGGGCTCCTAGTCAGTAGTCCTCCTCCTCCACCGGCCGGGTCCGGCCCGGCTCGGGCAGCTCGCCCATCTCGGAGCGCACGACCAGGACGTCGCCGATGAACAGGTCGTAGATCAGGATCCCGACGGTGCCGCCGATCAGCGGCCCGACGATCGGGATCCACCAGTAGGCGCTGAACGCGCCCGCGACGCTTCCCGGGAACGCCAGGCTGTCCCAGCCGGCCGCGTAGGTGAACAGCCGGGGCCCGAAGTCACGGGCGGGGTTGATGGCGTAGCCGGCGTTCGCGCCGTAGGACATGCCGATGGCGGCGACGACGAAGCCCACGATCAACGGCGCGAGGTTGGCCTTCACGGCCTGGTTGCGCAGGTCGATGACGGCGGCGATCAGCATGAGCAGGAAGGCCGTACCGACGATCTGGTCGATCAGCGGCCCCCAGATGCCGCCGTGGAAGTACGGCGCCGGGAAGGTCGCGAAGATCGAGAACGTGGCGTTCGTGTGCCCGTTCACCTTCGGCCCCGCCACGGCGCTGTCGAAGGCGTTGATCGCGTTGTGGTAGACGAGGTAGACCAGCGCCGCCCCGGCGAACGCGCCGACGATCTGCGAGATCCAGAACGGCACCACCTTGGCCCAGGAGAAACCGCGGCGCACGGCCATCGCCAGCGTCACGGCCGGGTTCAGGTGGGCGCCGCTGACGCCGCCGGCCACGTAGACGCCGAAGGTGACGGCCAGGGCCCAGCCCCAGGTGATCAGCAGCCAGTCGCCGGCCGCGAGGAAGATCGTCGTGGGGGTGGCGGCACGGCCCGAGCCGGGCAGCGCGGCGACCGCCATCGCGACCACGCCGCAGCCGAAGGAGATGAGGACGAAGGTCCCGAGGAACTCCGCCATGCACTCGCCCAGCAGGCCGCCCCGGCTTCTGAGCCGGGAGGGCTTGATGAGCGAAGGGATTTCGACAGCCATTGAGGCCCCCTCGAAGAGAGCAATACGGCCAACATCACCATATTGGCCCACAAAAGCTCTTCACGCAGGGCGACCGGATCTCCACGGGTCCGGGTCAGCTGTCCAGATCGTCGGCGTAGTGCCGGAAGCCGCGCCGGTCCCGGTGCATGCCCCACAGGGTGTCCGCGAGCACGGCGGGGTCCTTGCGCACGTGCCCGGGCGTGATGGCCCCGGGGATCACCAGCTGCGCGACATGGATGCCCTCGCGGGCCAGCCGGTCGTGCAGCAGATGCCCGTACGCGCTCTCCGCCGCGAACGCGATCGACGTCCCCGCCCGCTCCGGGTGCGGTACGGCGGCCGTTCCGCCGTTGACGAGCAGGATGGTCCCCCGTCCCAGCTCCCGCATCCCGGGCAGCACCTGCTGAACGGCCGCGACCGGCCCGTACACCGAGAACTCGATCGGCCCGCGCAGATCCCGGTGCCGGGTCTCCAGCACGGGCCGCATGAAGTCGCGATGCGGCACCGGGCTGTACTGCAGCACCTCGACGGTGCCGAGCGCGGCGGCCGCGTCCCGCAAGGCCGCCACCAGCTCCTCCGGCCGGCGCACATCGGCGGCGAACCCGCGCGCGGCGACGCCTTCCCCGGCGAGTTCCTCGACCAGCTCGTCCAGCCGCCGCCGGTCCCGGGCGACGAGAGCGACGCCGTACCCCTCCCGTCCGAAGCGACGGGCAACGGCGGCCCCGAGCCCGGGCCCGGCCCCGACGACGGCAATGACGTTCATGCAGAAATCGTCGTCCCGGCACGGGCCGCCCACCACCGGACGCGATCGAGCCGGTCCCCTAGTCGTCGCCGACGACGACCACGGTCTCCGGCGTCGCTGCCTGCCCGTGGCGGATCCGCTCCAGCTGCACGGCGGTGACGGCCCGTACGGCGAGCACGCCGGCCACGGCGGCCCCGACGACGGCGGCATCGGACACGAGCAGCGGCCACACCTCGCTGTACGCCCGGGCGATGATCTCGTCGGTGGAGTCGCGGTAGACGATCCCCGCCCCGCCGACCATCCCGATCAGCCAGAGCCCCCACCAGACGTTGACGGAGACGGGCAGCTTCCGCCCCGGCGCCGTGGTCCGGTAGGCGTCGGCGACGATCCCGCGCGGGAACCACAGGTTCGCGACGGGCACGATCCACCCGAGGTAGACCCAGATCCCGGCGTACTTCGGCCGCTGCCCCGTCAGTGTCCGGGCGTTGTCCCGCACCCGCGACAGCCACCCGAGGAAGAGCAGCGCGCACAGGAAGGTGACGCCGCCCCCGACGGACGTCACGAGGTGGTACGAGTTCTCCAGCGCGGTCAGCGGCCGGTGCACCCCGTCCCCCTGGTCCGGCGGCCCCGAGTCGGGCTCCCCCGCCACGGCCAGCCGCACTTCCCACACGGCCCGCACGACCCAGGCGAGGCCCGCGAGCAACAATCCCCCGGCAGCCAACCGCCCGGACAACTTGAGGGGCCCCTGAGCGAGGCCGGGGCGGAGGGCGGGCTGGACTATCTGTTCGTTCACCGGGCCATACTGGCGCACGCCGGGTCGGGGTTGCCAGGGACACGCCAGAGCGCCGGGCGACGCGAGCGGGGCCGACTTTTCCTCGGCCAGGGGTTGATGCCCGAACGGCCATGCGCAAGGTTGGGGCGACACCGACGCGACTTCACGGGGGAAATCGCCGATGAGGAAGATCCTCAACACTGCTCACATCTACATGATCATCGGGCTGGTCGGCGGCCTCTACTACCGCGAACTCACCAAGGCCGAGGACTTCGACGGCACCACGCAGCTCGCCGTCGTGCACACCCACGTACTGGCGCTCGGCATGCTGTTCTTCCTCATCGTCCTGGCGCTGGAGAAGCAGTTCGCACTGACCTCCAGCCGGTTCTTCGGCTGGTTCTTCTGGACCTACAACGCGGGTCTGGCGGTGACCGTCGCCATGATGACCGTGCACGGCACCCTGACGGTGCTGGGGCACTCCAGCCCGGAGGCGGTCGCCGGCATCGCCGGACTCGGCCACATCCTCCTGACGGCCGGCCTGGTCCTGCTCTTCGTCACCCTGGGCAAGTGCCTGCCCGCCACCTCCCGCCCGCAGACGGCCCCGGACGACGAACGACCGACTCCGGCCGTGTCGTCCGAGAGCCACTGAAGCACGGGTCCCGTCTCACCGACCCCGCGCGAGATGCCGAGACACCCGCGCGGGGCCGGCGGCTCGGCTACTCCTGCTCCGGTTGGCACAGGTAGTGGAGGCCCGTCAGCTTCTCCGGGTTCACCTGGAGGCGGAGGTTGGCGATGCGGTCCTCCGCCAGGTCGAAGGTGAGGGCGGCCACCGGGACGTCACCGAGGGTGAAGAGGAGGCCCAACTCGCCGTTGATGGAGACCTCCTGGAACGTCATGCCGGCCGACTGCGGCTTCGCCAGGACGCCGAGGATCCACCGTGCCACGTGGTCGGGGCCGTACAGCGGGCGACGGGCCGCCGTCACCTTGCCGCCGCCGTCCGACCAGCAGGTGACGTCCGGCGCGAGGAGTTCCATCACCGCGTTCAGGTCGCCGCCCGCACACGCCTCGATGAAGTGGGCGGTGACGCGGGCACGCCGGTCGGGGTCGGCGTCGTAGCGGGGGCGGCGGGACTGGACGTGCGAGCGGGCGCGGTGGGCGATCTGGCGGACGGCGGGCTCCGGGCGGTCCAGGACCTCGGCGATCTCGGCGTGGGAGTAGCCGAAGACCTCGCGCAGGACGAACACCGCCCGCTCCACCGGGGACAGCGTCTCCAGGACCACCAGCATCGCCGTCGACACGCTGTCCGCCAGTTCCGTCTCCTCGGCGGCGTCGGGTGAGGTGAGCAACGGCTCCGGGAGCCAGGGGCCCACGTACTCCTCGCGCTTCGCCCGGGCCGAGGTCAGACGGTTCAGGGAGAGGTTGGTGACCGTGCGGACCAGGTAGGCGCGCGGGTTGCGGACCGCCGAGCGGTCCGCCGCGTTCCAGTTGAGCCAGGCGTCCTGGAGGACGTCCTCCGCGTCCGTCACGCTGCCCAGCATCCGGTACGCCGTCGCGAACAGCAGCCGCCTGTGCGTGAAGTACGGGTCCGGGTCCGGGCCGCCGTCGTGCTGCCTCTCCGTGCTCTTCATGGGATCAACCTGCCAGAACCCGTCCACCGCTGTCCTCGGCGGGGGCCGGTGTCCTCGCACTCGCCGCCCCGGACACCGTCACCTTCAGGTTCACGCGGCGGCTCAGCCGGTAGAACGGCAGCGGGCTCGCGCTCACCAGCTCCTTGTACAGGACGGCCGCCCGGCCCTTCAGGTACGCCCGCCGCGGGGTGTCGTCCGCGTGGGTGAACTGGATGACCGCGTCCCCGCGGCCCAGGCTCACCGGCTGGTGGACGTAGCCGAAGCGGAAGGGACGCAGCGGGCGGCCGCGCAGCAGCCGCGCGATCGCGTCCGCCGTGTACGCGGCCGTCGGCATCCCGCTCTGGCAGGTGCCGTGCAGCATCCCCCAGGGCATCCGGATCGCCGCCGCGTCCCCGATCGCGTGGATCTCGGGGTGGGAGACCGAGCGCAGGTTCTCGTCCACGAGCGGCAGGCCCCGCTCGTCGACCGCCAGGCCGGCCCGTGCCGCCAGCGGTGACACCCGTACGCCCGCCGTCCACACGCACAGCGCCGAGTCGAGCACCTCGCCGGTCGCCAGCTCCACCGCACCCGGCAGCACCCGGGTCACCCTTGCGCCGGTACGGACCATGACGCCCAGACGGGTGAGCGCGCCGCGCAGGTGGGAGCGGGCCCGCTCGCCCATCATCGCGCCCGGCTCCCCGGTGCAGAGCAGGGTCACGGACAGGGCGGGGTACGACTCCGCGATCTCCGTGGCCGCCTCCACGCCGGTCAGGCCGCCGCCGCAGACCGTCACGGTGGCACCCGTCTCCGCCGCCTCGGCCAGCCTCGCCGCCAGTCGGCCCGCCGGGCCGTGGCCGTCCAGGGTGTACGCGTGCTCCTCGGCGCCCGGCACCCCGCCGGTGTCGGCCCTGCTCCCGAGGGCGTAGACCAGGGTGTCGTACGGCAGGACGGCCGCGCCGTCGTCCACGGTCACCGTGCGCGCCCGCGGGTCCAGGGCCGTCGCCCACCCCTGGACGAAACCGATGCCCGTGCCCGCCAGCAGGTCGGTGACGGCGTGCTCGGCGAGCCGCTGTCCCGTGGCCGCCTGGTGCATGCGCAGGCGCTCGGTGAAGCGGGCCGAGGGGTCGACCAGGGTGACGCGGACGCCGGAACGGCGCGTGCGGTGGGCCAGCCGGATCACGGCCAGCATGCCGGTGTAGCCGGCGCCCAGAACGACGACACGGTGGCCGTCGTACGTCCCTCGTCCGCTCTTCGTCCGCTCCGGCTGCTTCGGCTGCTTCGGCATGTCCGCTCCCGGGTCCGTGTGCCGCTGGTGTCCATGGGACAGACGGGCCCGGGAGGATGTGACGGACCGGAGCGTGACCTGCTTCACATGGGTGGAGCTCAGGCCATCCAGAAGAAGACGGCCGTCATCCGCTTCTCCTCCAGCTCCTTGCCGAAGTAGCCGGTCGCGCTGTGCACGAGGTTGGCGTTGTAGAGGAGGAGGCGGTTGTACCGGTGCGGGACGCGGACGTCCTCCTCGAAGGCGTCGGGGGAGACGAACCGGGTGCCGAGGGCCTCGACGAGGTTGTTGTGGGGCGCCTGGACGACGTTGCCGCCGAGGCGGCCGCCGGGCAGGGCCTGGCGGTAGAAGCTGGTGCCGCAGTCCTTGGGCACGTGCGGGTTGAGGTACAGCACCGCCGCGTACCGGCACAGCGCGCGGGAGTCGGTGTGCGGGCGGGGCGCGCTCTCGCCCTCGCCGACCACCTGGACGCAGTTGTGGTTGAGGGTGCCGCCGCCGGGCGCCTGCTGCACCCACAGGTCCCCGGCGCCGGTCGCCTTCTTCACCAGCCGTTCGACGCGGCCGAGTTCGGCGGGCTCCAGGCCGGGCATGGCCCGCAGGCCCGGCCAGCTCTCGGAGGTGTACGGGTGGCCCTCGACCCAGTCGTCCTTGGCCAGACACCGCTCCCGTACGGCGTCGACGTCCGGCAGGACGTCGTCCAGCACCCAGTAGTCCCGGCCCCTGGTGGGCTTGCGGTAGGGAAGGACGGGCAGGGCGGCGGGCATTCGGGGAGGTGGCTGCGGGGGCATGCGGCGAATCTAGGACCGCGGCTCCCCTCGCTTCTCCCGAGGAAGGGTCAACCTTTGACCAAACGCGCGCCGGGTGACTGTGACGATTCTTTACCCGGAACCACCGACACAAATGGCGTCCGCATCCGTACTGCTGTGCGTCCGAAACCGCCTGAGGGCGGGATCCACGACCGGGCAGGAGGCACGGTGCGCTTTTCGCGGAACGCGACAGGAACCCTTTTCGTGGGCGGTGCGATGGTTCTGACTCTCGGCGCACTGGCCTACCCGAGCATGCTCGGGGTGAGCACCGTCTCCAGTTCGCCGACTCGGATCATCGCCCAGACACAGTGGGGACCGCTCACCGAAGGCGACCGGGACTTCGTGGTGAAGGTGCGGGCGGCCGGTCTGTGGGAGTACCCGCTCGGGCAGATCGGGCTGCAGAAGGGCTCGTCGAAAGGCGTCATCGAGGCCAGCAAGCACCTGGTCGACGGCCACGCCGCACTGGACGCTTCCTGCCGGAAGATCGGGCCGATGCTGAACATCACCCTGCCCAACGTGGCGAGCCCCCAGCAGCAGGGCTTCGTCAATCAGCTGAAGGCGGAGGACGGCAAGGCGTTCGACACCGACTTCGCCAACATCCTGCGGATGACACACGGCTCGATCTTCAACACCATCGCCAAGATCCGCTCGACCACCAAGAACTCACTCGTGCGCGCACTCGCCAACCAGGCCAACGACACCGTGCTCGACCACATCACAGTGATGGAGAGGACGGGTCTGGTCGACTTCGACCAGACCATCTTCAACCAGACCACCCCGCCGAAGCTGCCCGACTCCGACCTCACCCCGCCACCCCCGCCCGCGGGCCAGCCGGAGGTGGTGCTCACGCCGCCGCCGAACGCCACTTCCACTCCGCTGGACCTCAACGGTCTGTCCGGCGGCGGTGGCGGCACCGGGAACACCGCCCCCAGCCCGAGCCCGACCGTGGGCTAGGCACTCAGCCCAGCCACACCGTGGTGTCCGGCGGGAAGGTGCCGGCCTCCGGGAGCGGGGTGCTGGTGAGCAGCACCCCGCCCGGGGGCAGCGGTACGGGCCTCGCCGAAGGGTTGGTGACACAGCGCCAGGTCTCGGTGCGGTCGAAGTCCAGTACCCCCGCCGGGGTGTCCGGCGTCCAGGTCAGGTTCTCGCCCCCCAGCAGCTGCGGCGCGGCCTGAGCGCGGTGCGGTACAGCTCCGGGGTGGAGCCCTCGGTGCCGGCCTGCGCCTCGACGGCGTACGAGGCGAACGGCGCCCGCTGCGGCAGCCAGGCGGCCCCGGACCCGAAGCCGTACGACGGTCCCGTCGTCGTCCAGGGCGGCGGCACCCGGCAGCCGTCGCGACTTGCGGAGATGGCCCGTCTGCTCCCAGATCGGGTCCTGGAGCACCTCGGTGGGCAGGTCGGCGACCTCGGACAGGCCGAGTTCCTCGCCCTGGTGGACGTACGACGACCCGGGCAGCGCCGGCATCAGCAGGGTCGCGGCCCGGGCCCGGCGCAGGCCGGCCTCCTGGCCGGCCGCCGGACAGCAGCGCCTCCCGCGCCGAACGGTGGCGGAGGTGACCTCGCCGAGACGGGTGGCGGCGGCGGTGCCCTTGTGATTGCTGCCCGTCGTCGGCGAGCTGCTGGGCGGGGCGACTCGGTCGGCTGACCGGGGGCCGTCAGGGACGTTCGACCGTTTCCAGGTACAGCTTCACGTAGCGGTCCACGTCCACGTCCAACGCCACGTCCACCAGGGCCTGTTCGCGGACGCCCTCGTGGATCTCGGACTCGCCGGGCCGCGGGCGGCGGTCGACGATCGTCTGGCCGCGGGTCGGGCCGGGGGCGAGGGCGACCTCGACCGGGAGGAGACGGGTGGTGATGCCGGCCGGGTCGGCGACCGCGCACACCGCGCCCGCGTCGCCGAGTCCGCCGGCCTCCTCCGCCTCCGGGTCCTCGCCCTGCGCGGCGGGCCGGTGGGCGAGCAGCTCACCGGCCAGCCGGGTGCCGGGTTCGGCACTCGAGCGCAGCCGGTGGACGTCGGTCGCCGGCACCACGACCCGCATGAAGACGTCGAGGCCGTACATCGTGATCGGCACGCCAGCGGTGAGCAGGACCGCCGCCGCCTCCGGGTCGTGCCAGACGTTGAACTCCGCGACCGGCGTGGCGTTCCCGGTGGCGACCGCGCCGCCCATGAAGACGATCCGCTCGATGTTGCGGGTCACCTCCGGGTGGGTGCGCAGGAGCAGCGCGATGTTGGTGAGCGGGGCCGTCGGGATCAGGGTCACGGGGCGCGGCGAGGCCAGGATCTCCCGGCGCAGGAGGCTCACCGCGTCCACGGCGGCCGGGGCCCGGGTGGGAGCGGGCAGGCCGAGGTCGCCCATGCCGTCCGCGCCGTGCACGTGCCGGGCCGAACGGGCCGGCTCGATCAGCGGGCGTTCGGCGCCCCGCGCCACCGGGATGTCGGGGGCGCCCGCCTGCTCCAGCACGGTCAGGGTGTTGCGGACCACCCCGTCGACGTCCGTGTTCCCGGCGACGCAGGTCACCGCCCTGAGGTCCAGGCCCGGGTGGCGTACGGCGAGCAGCAGGGCCAGGGCGTCGTCGACGCCGGTGTCGCAGTCGATGATCACGGGGGTGGGTTCACCGGTCACAGCGGGCTCCTTCCGTCGTACCGACCCTAGATCAGGGCCACAGCGCGGTGCCTCGTGCCGCCACCCGCCCGGCAACACGCCGCAGCAGTTCGGGCACGGGCAGGGGCCCGGGGCGGCGTCCGTCCCGCAGCCGCAGGGCCGCGAGGCCGGACCCGGCCTCCCGCTCGCCGATCACCGCCTGGTACGGCACCAGGCGGGCCGCGCGGACACGGGCGGCCAGGGTGCCCTGCCCCGGGGCGGCGACCTCGGCGCGCAGGCCGAGGGAGGCGGCCTCGCGGACCACCGCCGCCGCCCGCTCCACCTGCTCCTCGGCGACCGGCAGCACGACCAGCTGCACCGGGGCCAGCCAGGCCGGGAAGGCCCCGGCATGCGCCTCGACGAGGTGGGCCACGGCACGCTCCACGCTGCCGATGACGCTGCGGTGCACCATCACCGGGCGGTGCCGGGCGCCGTCGGCGCCGATGTAGTGCAGGTCGAAGCGGGCGGGCTGATGGAAGTCGATCTGCACGGTCGACAGGGTGGACTCGCGGCCCGCCGGGTCCGCGATCTGTACGTCGATCTTGGGGCCGTAGAAGGCGGCCTCGCCCGCCGCCTCCTCGTACTCCACCCCGGCCTCGGCGAGCACCTCCTTCAGCAGTGCGGTGGCCCGGCGCCACAGCGCGGGGTCGGCGACGTACTTGCCGCCCTCGCCGGGCAGCGAGAGACGGTGGCGTGCGGCCTCGATGCCGAGGTCGGCGTAGGCGCGGGCGATCAGCTCCAGGGCGGCACGGGCCTCCTCGACGGCCTGGTCGAGGGTGCAGAAGATATGAGCGTCGTTGAGCTGGATGGCCCGCACACGGGTCAGACCGCCGAGCACCCCGGACAGCTCCGCCCGGTACATGGTGCCCAGTTCGGCGATCCGCAGGGGCAGTTCGCGGTAGCTGTGGGAGCGCGAGCGGTAGATCAGGGCGTGGTGGGGGCAGAGGCTGGGGCGCAGGACGGCCTCCTCCGACTCCTCCGACTCCTCGCCGCCCAGGCTCATCGGCGGGTACATGTCGTCGCCGTAGTGCCGCCAGTGCCCGGAGATCTCGTACAGCTCGCGCTTGCCGAGCGCCGGCGAGTACACGTGCCGGTAGCCGGCGGCGCGTTCCGCCTCCCGGACGTACTCCTCCAGGGTGTGCCGTACGACGGCCCCGTCCGGGAGCCAGTAGGGCAGGCCCGCGCCCATCAGCGGGTCGGTGCCGAACAGGCCGAGCTCGCGGCCGAGGCGGCGGTGGTCGGGCAGTCGGTCGTTCATCGGGGGTCTCCTCACTGCGGGAGGCGGACACCCCGGCGCACGCGAGAACCCCGGGGCGTTCGCCCCGGGGCTTCGGACTGGCTCAGGTGTCAGCGCGCCGGGACGGTCACCGGCGTCGTCGTGCTCTGCGGGCACTGCTGGGCGCGCTGCTGCATGGGCCGACCGTAGCAACGCCCCGGGGCCGGGGACCACGGCTTTTCCCCGCCCTCACCCGGACGGCCCGGAGCGCTGGTGGGCGGGTCCGGCCGATGGTGCCGTGAGAGGAGGCACCCCCACCGGCCCGCCCAGGAGGCACCCCGATGACCGCTGCGATACGCCCCCGCGCCCTGCCCCTCGCCGCTCTCGCCGTCGGCCTCCTCACTGTCACCGGCTGCGCCGCCCTGGGCCTGGAGCACCCGCCTACCGCGCACCAGCCCCTGCCGACCGTCGACCCGTCCACCCCCTCGCCGAAGGCGTCGGCCCGGGCCGACGGGTCCACGCTCACCGACGATCAGGCCCGGACCGCGCTCATCACGGAGTCCGACCTCGGCGCCCCCTGGTCCGCGACGCGCGGGGCGGCCACCTGGCGGGACGGACTGCTGAAGGCGACCACCACGGCCGGGGAGTGCCAGCACCTGCTCGACGCCCTCTACTCCGACGAGCTCCTCGGCGCCCCCGCCCGTGTCACCGTCGGCCTCGACGACCCCGACGCCGACGCCCAGATCCGCTACCAGATCGGCGCCCGCCGCCCGTCGGACGTGGACGCCGCACTGGCGTGGCTGAGGACCATGCCGGTGCAGTGCGCGCGGTTCACGGCCACCACGGAGACCGGCCTCCTCGAGGACGTCCAGGTCGTGGAGGCACCGCTGCCGGACGTCGGGGACGTACGCCAGGGACTGCACATCACCGTCGCCACCACGACGCCCGACGACCAGCAGGTCGTCCTCGCGATGGACGTGGCCGCCGTCCGCGTCGGCGAGGACGCCTTCGCCTTCACCAACGCCGGTCTGGGCGACGTGCCGAACGACGCCACGCAGGCGGCCGTCCAGATCGGTGCGCTGCGCCTGGCGGAGGTACGCAGACAGGGCCGGGCGCAGGTGTGACCGGGACACGCACCGGCGGGTCCTCACAGCGGCGGCTGTGCCGGGGCCGGGCCCAGGGTCGTGGTGCCGGGGGCCGTGCGGTGGCCGAGGCCGGTGCGGTAGGCGTCCAGGGCCGCCTCCACCCGCCCGGTGCGGCGCAGCAGGTCACCGAGGAGGCGGCACAGGTCGGCCAGGTCGCCGGCCGCGCCGGCGCGTTCCAGCAGGCTGAGGGCGCGGACGTAGTGCTCCTCGGCGGCCTCGGTGTCGCGTGCGTCCTCGGCGATGATGCCGAGGAGACGGTGGGCGGCGGCCGCGTGGACCGCGCCGCGTTCGGAGGAGAGGTCCCCGAGGACGCCGTTGAGAAGGTCGGCGGCCTCCGCGGACTTTCCGCGCCGGTGCAGCACGTCGGCGAGTTCCACGGCCGCCTGGCTGCGGTAGAGGGAGGCCCGGGTCTCCGAGAGCATGGTGAGGGCCTGGCGCAGCTCGGACTCGGCGCGGTCCAGTTCGCCGTCCTGCGCGCACACGTAGCCGCGCATCCAGTGGCAGTTGGCGAGTTCGGTGCGCAGCTGGAGCTGGCGGTAGAGCTCGGCCGCCTTGGCTAGGGAGGCGTCCGCCTCGGCGACCCGGCCCTCGGCGAGCAGGGTGCGGGCGACCGACCGGTGCATGCGGGCGATCAGCGCCGGGTCGGCGGCCTGCGGGGCGAGAGCGAGGGCGAACTCGGCTGCCTGGGCGGCGCGGGCGTGGGCGCCCATGTCCATGTAGGGGCCGATGGCGCTGGCGTAGAGGAGCAGCAGGGCGTCGGGGTCGTGCAGGCCGCCGCGGTTGAGTTCGTCGAGGGTGGACTCCAGGAGGTAGACGGCGTACCGGAGTTCACCGGCGAGATAGTGGGAGACCGCGCGGCCGCGGACGGCCGGGACCCGGGAGGGCAGGGACTCGCCCGCCAGACGGTCCTCCGCCCGCTCGAAGTGGTCGCGCGCCCGCGTCAGCTCACCCGTCTCCAGGGCGCATTCGCCCAGCCCCAGCAGGGCGGTGGCCTGCTCGCAGGGAAGCCCGTGGGCCTCCGCCTCCGCGAGCAGCGTGGCGTACTGCGCGGCCGCCTCCTCCGCCTTGCCGTCGGCGAGGGCGCGCTGGGCCTCGGTGAGCCGCAGTCTGAGGCCGGTGGCGAGGTGGGCTGGCCGGCCGACGGCCAGCTCCTCGAAGGTGATGTCGAGGCGCCCGGCGATGTGCCTGAGCGCCTCGTCGGAGGCGCGCACCCGACCCGCCTCCAGGGTGGAGATGTAGGCGGGTGTGTAGGCGGGCTCGGCCAGCTGTTTCTGGGTCAGTCCGCGTTCCGTGCGCAGTTGCTGTACGCGCCGCCCGATGACCTCCGGGTCGTCCCGTTCCCGCATCCGTCCGCTCCCCCCAACTCCCCTGGGACCTCTTGCCGTTCGTGTCCCACAGCCCCTAGGTTAAACGGCGGATTAAGCATGCTTAACACGCCGCTTGTCGTTGCGAGGTCGCCGTGCATGGTCGTACATCCGCACCCTACGGACGCCCCGGCGCACGGTACTGGCGAGGCGTGGCGGCAGCGGTGCTGGCCGTGGCGGCCCTGATCACGGCGGCGAACGCGGGCCCGGCCCGGGCCGCGGACACCGCACCGGTCCCCCCGAGCGTCCGGCACACCCAGCCCTGACGGCCCCTTCCGTCAGCACACGTCCGGGTCGAACCCACGCCACCCGGCACACGCCGCCCCCGGCGGGACACTCCCCCCTGCCCCGCCGGGGGCCCGGCCACGGCGGACGGTCCCGCCGGTGCCGTCCGGGACGGAGGTGTCGGCCGGTCCGGAGATGAGCGGCATCCCGGACCGTGCTGTCGACGGCGGAGCTGCGGGGCCTCGGCACCCGGGCGGACGAGGCCCGCACGTGATCGACCGGGGGCAGCGGGGCGCCGAGGCGCTCGGGGCCGAGGGCATCGGGCTGTCGTCGTCGCTGACGGCCGAGGACCTGCGGGCCGCTGCCCCGGCCGGACAGCAGGCCCCCGGGGCAACCACCCGGACCGGACAACAGGCCCCCAGGGCAACCACACCGGCAGAACAACAGGCCCCCAGGGCAACCGCCCTGGCCTACGCTTGCCCTCGTGACCTCAGCCGCAGCGCGCACCGCTCTGGACCTCACCGCCGGGCTTCCGGTCCCGGACCTCGAGGACTTCTACCGCGACCTGCACCGCCACCCCGAGCTGTCCCTGCGCGAGCACCGCACCGCCGGAAGGCTCGCCGGCCGGCTCCGGGCGGCCGGCTTCGAGACGGCCGAGGGCGTCGGCGGCACCGGTGTCGCGGGAGTGCTGCGCAACGGCGACGGGCCGACCGTGCTGCTGCGCGCCGACATGGACGCCCTGCCGGTGCGGGAGGAGACCGGGCTGCCGTACGCCTCGGAGGCGGACGGGGTGATGCACGCCTGCGGACACGATCTGCACGTCACCTGGCTGACGGGCGCGGCGGGGGCGCTGGCGGCGGGGCGGGAGACCTGGAACGGCACCCTGCTCGTCGTGGGCCAGCCCGCCGAGGAGACCGGGCAGGGCGCGGCCCGCATGGTCGCGGACGGGCTGTACGAGCGCTTCGGGCGCCCGGACGTGCTGCTCGGGCAGCACGCGGCCCCGGGCCCGGCGGGGCTGTACCCGCACGCACCGGGCCTGATCATGTCGGCGTCGACCGACGTGGACATCGTCGTGCACGGCCGGGGCGGCCACGGCTCACGGCCGGAGTCCACCGTCGACCCGGTGGTGACCGCCGCCTACCTGGTCACCCGGCTGCAGACGGTCGTCTCCCGGGAGCTTGCCGCCCGTGAACCCGCTGTGCTGACCGTGGGCCGTATCGAGGCGGGCACCAGGCACAACATCATCCCGTCCGAGGCGCACGTCGCGCTGAACCTGCGCACCCAGTCCGAGGAGGTGCGGACGCGGATGCTGGCCGCGATCCGGCGCATCGCGCGGGGCGAGTGCCTGGCCGCCGGCTGCCCGCGCGAGCCCGACATCACCATCGGCAACACCTTCCCGGTGACCGTCAACGACGCGGGCACCGACGCCACGGTGGCCGCCGTGCACGGCGAGGTGTTCGGCGCGGGCACGGTCTTCGACCCCGGCCCGGCGATGGGCAGCGAGGACTTCCCGCAGCTGGCGCTCGGCTCGATCCCGTACTCGTACTGGTTCGTGACGACCACCCCCGCCGAGGTGTGGGAGCAGGCCCCCGGCGAGACCCTCCCGGAGAAGTTCTCGGCGGTCCCGAGCAACCACAGCCCCCACTTCGCTCCCGATCTGTCCACGGTCGTCCCGGGTGTGCGCACGCTGGTCTCGGGGGCGCTCGCCTTTTTGTCAGTGGCATGACCTAGTCTTCCGGCCTAGTCTTCACTCACTCGCCACACACGGCCCACAGGGGACTCACACGACAGCCGTGTGCGTGGCTCTCAATCTCTTCATTCGTTCCGGGGGGTTCGAATCAGCGTGCCTATGCGCACACTCACGGCTGCCACCACCCTGGCGGTCCTCTTCAGCTCGGCGGCTCTCACCGCCACTCCGGCGTTCGCCGACTCCACCAGGATCCTGCCGATCAAGTCGGCGGGCGACATCGTGGTGGACGGCGTCCACCAGCGGGTCTTCGTCAGCGACCCGTACCAGGGCAAGGTCGTGGCCACCGACTACAGCGGCACCGTCGTCGGCTCGGTGGCCTCCCTGCCCGGCGTCACCGGCCTGCAGCTGTCCGCCGACTCGGGCACGGTGTACGCGGCCTCGCCGGGCGCGGACGCGATCGTGGCCATCGACACGACTACGGTGAAGGAGTCCACCCGGTACGCGACCGGCGACGGAACGGACCCGGCCCACCTCGCCCTGGCCGGCGGCAAGCTGTGGTTCGGCTACGGCACCACCGAGCACGGCCACATCGGTTCACTGGACCTCTCGGCCGCCGAGCCGGTGCTCGCCCTGGACCAGGACCCGGACACCGACTACCCCGGCGCCCCGCTGCTCGCCGCCACGCCCGGCGCCCCGGACACGCTGGCCGCCGCGGCTCCGGAGTACTACAACTCCTGGCTCGCCGTGTACGACGTCGCCACCGGCAGCGCCGCCCGCACCGCCCGCTACGGCGGCCCGGGCGGCAACCTCGGCTCCACCTCCGACCTCGCCCTCACGCCCGACGGAAGCCGTCTGATCACGGCCAACCCCGGCAACCAGCACCGCGTGTGGCAGACCTCGGACCTGACCCAGCTGAGCGGCTACACCACCGAGTACCACCCCAGCTCGATCGCCATCGCGGCCGACGGCACGATCGCCGCGGGCACCGACGCCCCGTACGACCCGTCGCTGTACATGTTCAACCCGGGCACCACGACCCCGGTCCGCGAGTACACCTGGCCCGACACCGACGACATCAGCGGCTACGACGAGCTGGACAAGGCCAACCTGGCCTGGGAGCCCGGCGCGGGCGCGGGCCGGCTGTTCGCACTCACCCACAACTACAACAGCGTGTACACGCTGCGCGTCCTGACGGACTCCACCAAGTCCAGGCCGGTGGTGACGGTGGACGCCCCCGGCCACCGCCACCCGCGCCAAGTCGCTCACCGTCAAGGGCACGCTCACCGCGACGCTCCCGCTGCCCGCCGGGACGCCCGTGCAGGTCACGCGCACCGACCTGGACTCGCCGGACGGCAAGTCGCTCGGCACCAAGTCCCTCGGCAGCGGCGGCAAGTTCTCCTTCACCGACACCCCGCCGGCCGGCGGCAAGGTCAAGTACACGGTGACGTACGCGGGCGACGTCCAGCACACCTCCGCGAAGGCCTCCGACACCGTCGACGTCTCCCGCGCCAAGCCGACGCTGACGATCAACAACAACGGCAAGGTGTACTCGTACGGCAAGGACGTGAAGTTCACGGCCCACCTCGGCACGACGTACAAGAACCGCACGGTGGAGTTCTGGGCCGACCCGTTCGGCTCCGACAGGCCGAACAAGCTGGTGAAGTCCGGCAAGGTCAACTCCGACGGCAACCTTTCGGTCACCCTGGACCTGAAGCGGGACACCAAGGTCACCGCGAAGTTCGCGGGCGACTCCCGCTACCAGCCCCGGTCGGCCTCCAGCACGGTCGGCGCCAAGGTGAGCGTGTCCACGTCGGTGAGCAACCACTACAAGGCGAAGAGCGCGTGGGGCCACACCTACTACTTCTTCCACAAGAACAAGAACCCGATGTTCTCGACGAAGATGTCGTACTTCCCGGGCCGCCGGCAGCGCTTCGACTTCCAGGTCTACTACCAGGGCAAGTGGTACGACGGGGACTCGCAGTACTTCCCGCTCGGCTCCGACGGCGTCTCCAGGGTCCAGGTGACCGGCAACCATGGTGAGGACGTCGGCTGGCGTTTCCGGATGCGCTCCGACTACATCAACGACCTGTCGGGCGACACGGTGAACTCCACGACGTACGGCCCCTGGAAGTACTTCACCTTCACCAACTGAGGCCGCTACTGGGCCTGGAGCTGCCGCAGGTGCCGCTGGACGTTCTCCAGCGCGCCCTGCCGGCGGCCCGGCACCCGCAGCCTCAACTCCGCGAGCGCGGGCCCGAGTTCACGGGCCCGCGCCGCGTCGTCGATGCGCCCCCACTGGTGGTGCGCCCGGTCCGCGGCCGCCTCCACGGCGGGCGCGTCCGGGGTCTGGCCCGCCGCCAGCCGCACCCCGGCCACGCCCAGCCAGGCCCGGCAGCTGCGCGCGGCGTCCCCCGCGAACATCGCGAGGTCGGCCCGCACCTCGGCCCAGTGCAGGGCGTCGTCGGAGGCGGGCCCGTGCGCGCGCACGGCGGCCTGCTCGTGCCGTGCGGCGAGAGCGTCGGCGTCGGCATGCCGCCCGGCCCGGACGGCCGCGCTGATGGCGGCGTGGGGATCGCCGGTGGCGCGGGGCTGCGCGGTGAGCAGCATGTTCGTCGCCGCCTCGTCCGCGATCCGGGCCAGGGCCTGCTGGTGGAGCTGTTCCAGAGGCGGCCGGTGCCCGCTGCGCAGCAGCGTCGCCAGCGCCTTCATGTACGACGGCTCGGCCAGGCCCCGCCGGCCGGAGGGGGGCGCCACCCGGCCGTAGACGTCGGCGGTGCGGCCCGAGTCGAGGGGGCGCCGCGCGAGGTGCTGCCAGGACTCCGCGTCCGTGTGCAGGTCGACGAAGAGCGCCGTGGTGCCCGCCGGGCGCAGCCGCAGCTCCTCCCTGATCCAGTGCCACGGGAAGGCCGTGTAGCGGACGGTGGCCGGGGTGGTGCGGGCCAGGGCGAGGTGGGGCAGCTGCTGACGGCGGTCCAGGTGCAGTTGCCCGGTGACGTACACGGTGAGCGGTCCGGGGGCGGCCGCGGCGGCGCGCAGCCGGGTGAGCACGGCCTGCGGCTCCAGCGGGTCGGCGAGTTCCACCACGTTCGCGGTGTCGGTGCCCGACAGTACGGCGGGGGCGACGGCGGCCAGCACGGGCAGCACACCGGCCGCGTCCACCAGACGTCCCCGGCCCAGCGGCGAGGCCGCGAGCAGCAGCACGGTTCCGGGCATCGTCCCTCCCCTGTGGATCGCCCTACAGCGAGCACCGTAACCGCTGCTGCTGCAAAGGCGCTTCTCAGGACTGCAAACGTCCCCCTACGGGGGCTTCGCGACCCGCCCACCGCACGGCGAAGACCGTGGTGTCGTCGTCCAGGCGGCCGCCGCTGTGCCTGAGCACGCCGTCGCGGACCCGGCGCACCAGCCGGCGCGGCTCGGTCCGGCCCGGGTCGGCCGCGACCGCCCGCTCCACCTCCCGGGCCAGCGGGTAGAACTCCCCCGCGCCGTCCCGGGCCTCGGTCACCCCGTCGGTCACCAGCAGCAGGGTCTCCTCGCGGTCCAGCGGCACCCGGTGCAGCTGCGGGCCGTCGTCCACGAGGTCGCCGCACCCGAGGGGCAGGCTGTCGCCGCTCGGCAGGGCGCGGATGCCGTGCGGGCCGACGGCGAGCGGGGGTTCGTGGCCGAAGTTGACGAGCTCGACCGTGTCCGGGTCCTCCTCGTGGAAGCCGAGCAGGACCGCGGTGGCGAAGCGGTCGCCCTCGCCCTGGCCGAGGGCGGTGGTGTGCCTGCGGTGCCGGTACATGCGCACCTCCAGCCGCTCGGCGACAGTCAGGAGGTCCGCCTCGTGGTAGCCCGCCTCCCGGAAGGTGCCGAGCAGCGCGGCCGCGGCCTCCACCGCGCCCAGGCCCTTGCCCTGCACGTCCCCGACGAGGACCCGGGTGCCGTGCGGACCCGGCTGGATGTCGTAGAAGTCGCCGCCGACCCGCGCGTCGACGTCGGCGGCGAGGTACACGCCCGCCTGCTCCAGGCCCGCCCAGTACGGCGGCAGCGGGCGCAGCACGGTACGCCGGGTGGTCTCGGCGATGTCCCGCATGTGCAGCATCTGCCGCTCGCGGCGCACCCGTACGGCGGAGGCCAGCGTGGCCAGCGCGCCACCGAGGGCGACCAGGACGAAGTCGGCCAGGCCGGCCTGGTACTCGCCCGGCCAGGCGTTGTCCACGACGACGTACGTCACCAGCGACAGCACGCCGTACATGGCCGTCGTCCCCACCCCGCAGATCGCGGAGGCGGTGCCGGGTACCAGCACGATCCAGGAGACGATCCGGAACCGCTCGGTGGTGTTGAAGTCCACGAGCGCGATGCCCACGAGCAGCAGCAGGGGCAGCACGGGTGCGAGGCTCCGCCCGCGGACGCGCGGCGACTGCCGCTCGCGCCGGTACTCCCTGTCCGTCACGACGGGCGGTCCTTCATGTCCTTCAGCGAAACACGGGAACAGATCGGCCGCATCCGGGCACTCGTCACTCTCCTGGCCGACTTGCCAGGCCGTCCCCCCAGGTGTGCCCTGGAGAGCGGGGGCGAGGAGAGGAAGGAGTGCTCTCATGGCTCAAGCGGCACCCACGTCCGGCGGCACGCCCCGACACGCCCGTGCGGCCGTGACCAGCGGCCCCGCGCCCGACGTCTTCGACGCCCGCACCCACCGCATGGCCCGGCTGGCCGTGCCGGTCGTGCTGGGCCTGGTCTACGGCTACTGGGCCGCGGCCAACCGCCGTTCCGGCGGTCCCGTCACCGGCTGGAACGTGCTGTTCGGCTTCGTCACGGCGATCGTGTTCGCGGTGGTGCTCATGGCCCTCCTGACCCTGGCCCCACGTATGCGGCGCGAAGTGCGGGCGCTGTCCTGGGCCGCGTTCTTCGGCTGCGGGTTCGGGTTCCTGTACAGCCAGACCGGCGAGTCGGTCCTCAGGTCGATCGGCATGTCGCTGGCGATCGCGGTGGTCACCTTCGTCGTGTTCTTCTACCGGTTCTACACCCGCGAGGACGCGGCCGGGCACCGCGTCGGCTGAGCGTGCGGTACGCGCGTGGGGGGGGGGGGGGGGGGGGGGGGGGGGCACACACCCCCCCCCGTTTTTCTCCCCCCCCGCCACCCGGCGAGGGGGTGGTTGAGAATTGGGCTCCCTCTCTCTCCCCCCCTAAAAAACCACCT
>NZ_JBWKFL010000003.1:112293-124530 GCF_056434305.1 Streptomyces sp. NPDC044061
TTTTTTGGGCTGGCGCGACAAGGGGGGGGAGGGGGGGGGGGGCCGGGTGGGGGGGGGGGGGGGGGGGGGGGTGGGCCCGGGAGGGAAGGGGGCGGGGCCCCCCCCACTCCCCTGTGTTTCCCTCCTCACCGGCCGCAGGGCCGGAGTGTGCGCGAGCGTCGGCCTCCTTCTCCCTCCACCAGGAAACACCCGTTCGGGTGAACCCTCCACCGGAGAGCGGCAGGTCGGGGCTCCGCCGGAGGTGCGGCCGTTCGGTCCAGCCGTCCCCCGAACGCAGTCACACCGCTCGCGCACGTGGTCCGGACGCCCTTGCCTGGAAGGGTGCCACCACGTATCAGGAGTGCCCTGTCGGCCGTACTGATCGCCCTGGCCTGCCTCCTCGTGCCGTTCGGCGCGCTGGCCGCCTGGGCGTCGTACGGGCTCGCCGACACGGGCCGGTACGTCACCACGATGGCCCCGCTCGCCGCCGACCCGGACGTGCGGGAAGCGGTCGCGGAGACCGTCGGGGACAGCATCCTGCGCGAGGTGGACCACAAGATGGACGTCCGCCCGCTGCGTGGCTCGGTCGCGCCGTTCGTGCACGACGCGGTGCGCTCCTTCACCCAGACCCGTGCCTTCCGGATGGCCTGGGACACCGGGAACCGGGTCACCCATGACGCGGTCCTGCGCGCGCTGCGGGCACAGGAACCGGCCGAGGACGCGTCCGAGCGCCCGGTCACCGTCGATCTCGCCCCCGTCACCGCCCAGGTCAAACAGCAGCTCACGCACGACCACATTCCGCTCGCCGCGCGCATCCCGGTGGAGCACACCGCGGTCCCCGTGCTCCAGGCGGGCGAGGTGGCCTCGTTGAGGAAGGGGTTCCAGGTGCTCGAATTCGCCGGCTTCTGGCTCCCGGTCGCGGCGGTCGTCTTCGCCGCCACCGGGATCGCCCTGGCCGTCCGCCGCCGCCGGGCCGTCGCGGCGACCGCGCTGGGCACGGCCCTGGGCGGCGCCCTGCTCGGCCTGGCGCTGACCGTCGGCCGCGGACTCACCCTCGCCGACCTGCCCGCCGACGTCCCCCACCCGGCGGCGGGCGCGGTCTACGACGCCCTCACCGCCACTCTGCGCACCGCCTCCTGGATCCTGCTCGGCCTCGGCCTCGCGGTGGCCCTCACGGCCTGGCTGACCCGCTGCCTCCGCCTGCCCCGCCCCACCCGACGCCGCCGAACCACCACAGAGCCAACGCCACCCCCCACACCGGCCCCAACACGAGCCCAAGCCTGACGACGGGTTCTGCCCCGGCTCGACCTAGGTGCAGCGCCGCCTCACCCACCGCCTGCGCCGGTCCCGTCCTACGCGACCTCGACGAGGACCCGCAGAGCCCGCATCAACTCCGACTGCGGCACCCGATCCCAAGCCCGACGGCACCCCGCGGCTCAACCTCGCCACAGCCCTCGCTCGCCCACCACCCGCGCCTACCCCGTCCCGCGCGACGCCCACTGACCACACCAGCCCAAGCCCGAGGGCGCCCGGAGGCTCGGCCCGGGCGCGACCTCGCCACAGCGCTGCCTCACCCACCACCCGCACCTACCCGTCCCGGTCGACGCCCGCAAGAACCCGCAGAGCCCGCATCAACTCCCCCTCCGGCGCCCCACACCAGCCCAAGCCCGACGGCACCCGGCGGCTCGGCCCCACCGCAGCCCTCGCTCACCCGCCACCCGCGCCTACCCGTCCCACGCGACGCCCGCAAGAACCCGCAGAGCCCGCGTGAACTCCGCCTCCGGCCCCAACACGAGCCCATGCCTGACGAAATCCGCCGGTTCGGCCCGAGCGCGACCTCGCCACAGCCCTGCCTCACCCACCACCTGCGCCAGACCCGCCCTACGCGACCTCGACGAGGACCCGCAGAGCAGGCGTCAACTCCGCCTCCGGCGCCCCACACCAGCCCAAGACCGACGGCACCCGGCGGCTCGGCCTCACCGCAGCCCTCGCTCACCCGCCACCCGCGCCTACCCGTCCCGCGCGACGCCCGCAAGAACCCGCAGAGCCCGCGTCAGCTCCGCCTCCGGGGCCGACGCGAGGCCGAGTCTGACGGCGTCCGGGGTTCGGCTCGGGTCGACCGAGAAGGCGGTGCCCGGGGTGACGGCGATCCCGTGCGCCCGGGCGGCCGCGGTGAAGGTGTCCGCCCGCCAGGGCGCGGGCAGCTGCCACCAGGCGATGTAGGCGGCCGGATCGGACCGTACGGCGAAACCGTCCAGCTCCCTCGCGACCAGCCGCTGCCGCCGCCGCGCGTCGCGCCGCTTGGCGTCGACGAGCCGCGTCACGGTCCCGTCCCCCGTCCACCGCACGGCCGCCTCCAGTGCGAACGAACCCGCGCTCCAGCCGCCGGACCTGACGGCCCGCGCCACCGCCTCGGCCCGTCCGGCCGGTGCGGCCACGAACCCGACGGTGAGCCCCGGCGCGACCCGCTTCGACAGCCCGTCGACCAGGTGGACGAGCCCCGGCGCGAGGGCGGCGAGCGGCGGTTCGGCGCCCTCGTGCAGGAAGGACCAGATCCGGTCCTCCACGACCGGTGTCCCCAAGCTGTGGACAACCTCCGCCAGTCGCGCCCGCCGCTCGGCGCTCAGGGTCACCGAGGTCGGGTTGTGCAGGGTCGGCTGGAGGTAGAGGGCGGACAGGGGAGCGGTGCGATGGGCGGCGGCCACCGACTCCGGGAGCAGCCCCTGTTCGTCGGCCGCGAGCGGAACGAGCGTGCAGCCGAGCCGGGCCGCGATCTCCTTGACCAGCGGATACGTCAGCGGTTCGACACCGACCCGGCCGCCCGGCCGGACCAGCGAGGCGAGCGTGGCGGCGACGGCCTGACGCGCGTTGCCGGTGAAGACGATCCCGTCCGGATCGGGCCCCGGGCCGCCGGTGGCCACCAGCGCTGCGACCGCCTCCCGGGCGGCCCGCGTACCGGCGGCCGGGGCGGGCCGCAGCGCCTCGGCCAGCGCGTCCGGCCGCAGCAGCGGGGCGAGGGCCGGGGCGAGCAGCTCCGCCTGTCCGGGTGCGGACGGGTAGTTGAGCTCCAGGTTCACGGGCGCGCCGCCCGCCGCCTCGGTCAGCGCGTGCCCCGGCTGCGGGTCCGGTTCGGTGGCCCGGACGAACGTACCGCGCCCGACCTCGCCCACCACCAGCCCCCGGCGCACCAGTTCGGCGTACACCCGGCCCGCCGTCGACGCGGCGATCCCGTGCCGCCGGGCGAACGCCCGCTGCGGCGGCAGCCGCTGACCCGGCCGGAACCGGCCGCGGCCGATGTCATCGGCGATCCGGTCGGCGATACGCCGGTAGTCGTCCACAACTCCCCCTGCCGTACGGACACGTCGGATTGCACCGAGAGCAAAGATTTTATTGCACCGAGGAGTTGACGCACCTAGGGTCGATCACATGCCCCCCTTCCTCTCATACGAGGACAAAAACCCCGGCGCATCCTCCCGGGTCCCCCTCGTCCTCGTCCACGGCCACCCCTTCGACCGCTCGATGTGGGCCCCGCAGCTGACCGCGTTCTCCGCCGGCCGCCGGGTGATCGCCCCCGACCTGCGCGGCTACGGCGCCTCCCCGGTGACCCCCGGCACCGTCCCGCTCTCCCGCCACGCCCGGGACATCGAGGAACTGCTGGACTTCCTGGCGGTCGGCTCCTTCGCGCTCGCCGGGTTGTCGATGGGCGGCCAGATCGCCATGGAGTGCTACGACCGCTTCGGCGACCGCGTCCGCGGCCTGGTCCTCGCGGACACGTTGCCCGACCCCGAGACACCCGAGGGCGCACGGGGCCGGCGCGCGCTGGCCGACCGGCTGCTCGCCGAGGGCATGCGCGGCTACGCCGACGAGGTCCTGGAGAAGATGGTCGCCCCGTACGCCGCACCCGAGGTCAAGGCCCACGTCCACCGCATGATGACGGCCACCTCCCCGGAGGGCGCCGCGGCCTCCCTGCGCGGCCGCGCCGAACGCCCCGACTACCGGCAGCTGTTGACGAAGGTGACCGTCCCCGCGCTGGTCGTCGTCGGCGCCGACGACACGTACACACCGGTCACGGACGCGCGGGCCATGCACGCGGCGCTCCCGGACTCCGTGCTGCACGTCGCCGAGGGCGCGGCGCACATGCCGAACCTGGAGCGGGCGGAGGAGTTCAACCAGGTGTTGGGCAAGTTCCTGACGCGGGTGGACACCCACTCGTAGGCTCGCCCGTGTGACAGATCGCCCCGGACGCAGGACGGGTTCCTGGTGCGCCGGACTCCTGCTCGCCGGGGTGAGCGTGGTCCTCGGCTGCCGGGTGGCCGACACCGACGGCATCACGCCCGTGCCGCAACTGCTCGCCTTCCTGCCCTGGCTTCTCGTGCCGGCGGGCCTCGCCCTGCTGTGCGCGCTGCTCACCCGCTGGTGGCCGGGGCTGGTGTGGGCACTCGCCGTGCTCGGCCTGCTGGCCTGGTACCTGGATCCCTACGGCAAGATCCACGAACCCGGGGGACAGCCCCTCGTCACCCTGCGGGTGCTGACCTCCAACGTCGAGTTCGGACGCGGCACCCCCGCCCTGGTCCCGCAGATCCGCCGCCACCACCCCGACCTCGTCTTCGTCGAGGAGTGCGAGTACACCTGCCAGGCCACCCTGGAACGGGACTTCGCCGGCACCTACCCGCACCGGCGGGCGGTCGTCGCCGGCGGCTCCCGCGGCTCCCTCATCCTCAGCCGCTTCCCGCTGAGGGCGACGGCCGGCGTCCCCGGCACGATGGGCATGCCCGGCGCCGTCGCCGACGCGGACGGCCACACCGTGCGCGTCCAGCTCGCCCACCCCATGCCCCCGTTGCCCCGGCAGGTCGGCCTCTGGCAACGTGAACTGGGCCGGCTGCGCGCCTTCGCCGCCGCCGACACCCGCACCCCCACCATCCTCGCGGGCGACTTCAACGCCTCCCAGGACCACGCGGCCTTCCGCCACATCCTCGACACCGGCCTGACCGACGCCGCCCGCCGCGACGGCCACGACCGCACCCCCAGCTGGCCCGCCCGCACCGCCTCCGTCATCGGCGCCCAGATCGACCACGTGCTGCTCTCCGCGGACTTCTCCGCGACCGACGCCCACTTCCTGCGCCTGACCGGCACCGACCACCGAGCGCTCGTCGTCGACGTCACCCTCCACCAGCGCAGATGACCCCGAACCGGCCGGAGCGAAGCGGCCATAATGGGCGCATGCCCCGCGAGTTCCCCACCGGCCTGACTCCCCCCGACTGGCTGGTCCGGAACCTCCAGCCCCACCGCGCACCCCTCAACCGGTGCGCGATGGCCCGCGCTGCGATCGCAATGACCCTGCCCCTGGCAATCGGACTCACCACCGGGCAACCCGAGTACGGAGCGCTCGCCTCCATGGGCGCCCTGTCCGGAGTCATCGGCGACACGGCCGACGCCTACCGCCTGCGCGTCCTCAACATCGCGGTCCCGCAGCTCTTCGGCGCGGTCGGCGTCACGCTGGGCGCCCTGGTGTACGGCCACGGGTGGTACGCGGTCGTCACCGTCACCGGTGTCGCCCTGGTGTCCGGGATGATCTCCACGATCGGCGCGGTGGCCTCCGTGTCGGGCCTGCTGCTGCTCCTGAACTGCGTCATCGGCGCGGGACTTCCGCTCCCGGGCGCCTGGTGGGTGGCACCGGCGCTGATGGCCGGCGGCGGCCTGCTCGTCCTCGCCCTCGCCCTGCTCGCCTGGCCGCTGCGGGCCGGGGTGCCGGAACGCGCGTCCGTCGCGGCCGCCTACCGCACGGCGGCCGACCTGCTGGCCGCCTGCGGCGACCCGGACCGGTACGTCACCGCCCGCGTCGACGTCACCCAGTCCCTGAACCGGTCCTACGACCTCATCCTGGCCAACCGCGCCCGCCACCACGGCCGCAGCCGCGAACTCACCCGGCTGCTGGCCCAGTTGAACGCGATCACACCGGTGGTCGAGGCGGCGCCCGCCGTCCACCTGTCCGGCCGGCCGCTCCCGCCGGAGGTGCCCGAGGCCGTCCACGTCCTGGCCCGGGCCATCGAGTCCGGCCGCACGGGACCCACGGTCCTGCCCCGCCTCCCCATGCCCACCAACGAGACCGCCCGGGCCGTGGACCACGCCGTGCGCCACGCGGCCGAGGTCGCCGCCGCACCCGACGTCGACCCACGCGGCATCGAGGACCGCCTCGGCCGCCCCGCCGCCCTCGGCGTCCGCACCGCGCGCGCGGCCCGCAACGTCGTCCTGTCCGCCGGGTCCTGGCGCTACGGCCTGCGCCTCGCCATCTGCATCGGCATCGCCCAGGCCCTGGTCTCGCTGATCCCGGTCCCGCGCTCCTACTGGGTCGCCCTGACCATCACCTTCGTCCTCAAGCCCGACTTCGGCTCGGTCTTCTCCCGCGCGCTGCTGCGGGCGCTGGGCACGGTCGTGGGGCTGGTCGTCGCCGCGGCGATCCTCGCGGAGGTGCCGCGCGGCTGGTGGGACGTGCCCGCGATGCTGCTGCTGGCCCCGCTGATCCCGGCCCTCACCCCCCGCGGCTACGGCTACCAGACGGCGGCCATCACCCCGGTGATCCTGCTCCTTTCGGACATCCTCAACCACATGGGGACGGCCCTGCTGCTCCCCCGTCTCCTGGACTCCCTGATGGGCTGCGCGATCGCCCTCATCGCCGGCTACCTGCTGTGGCCGGAGAGCTGGCACACCCGCGTCGGCGACCGTCTGGCCGACGCGGTGGCGGACACGGCGGCCTACGTCGAGGCGGCCTTCGGCCCGGGCACCGAACCGGCCGCCCGCGCCCGCATGCGCCGCCGCCTCTACCGGGACCTGTCGACCATCCGCACCGAGTTCCAGCGTGCACTGACCGAACCACCGCCCACCGGCCGGCGCGCCGCCGCCTGGTGGCCACTCGTCGTCGCCGTGGAACGCATCGTCGACGCGACGACCGCGGCCCGGGTCCGCGTCCGCCACGGCGCCCCGGCTCCGTCGGCCGCCGAGATCGGGCAGGTGGCCCTGCAACTGCGCGAACTGTCGGACGGCGTCCGCCGTACAGAGACCCCCACCGCCGTGCGCACCGACCTGACGGGCCCCTCGGGCAGCGTGCTGGAACCCCTGCGCCAGGAGGTGGCCGCGGCGCGGTCGATCACAACACCGCATTGACAGGTCGGCCACCGTCCGAAACCCGACTCTGGGCCGCTAACCTTACGTGTCCGTCCTGGCCAGGGATTAAACGGGCATCAACTCACGCGAAGGGTTGCGCACATGGGCATTCTCACTCTCCTGCGGAACGCATTCGGCCGCTCACGCAAGGTACGGACGGCCGAGGCAGAGGGTGCGGCCCAGTCCCCCCAGCCACCGGCCACCCCCGCCCACCTCCCCGAGCCCCGCACGTCCTCCTCCGACGAACACGAACTGGTCTCAGCAGCCTTCGGCAACGCAACGGTCCCCCACCAGGCCACAGAGCCGAACCTGGTGGAGGAGCCCCCGGCAGAGACAGAGCCGGAGCAGAAGCAGGCAGCGCCGGAGCCGACGCCTGCCGCGGAGGCCGAGGCGAAGCCGGAGGCCGAGCCGGAGCAGGCGGCGGAGCCCGAGGCGAAGACGGAGCCCGAGCCGGAGCAGGCGGCGGAGCCCGAGGCCCAGGTGGAAGCAGAGCCGGAGCAGACGGCGGAGCCCGAGGTCGAGGTGAGGGCCGAGTCGGCACCGGAGCCCGAGGCCAAGGTTGAGGCCGAGCCGGAGCTTGCGGCGGAGCCCGAGGCCGAGACGGCCCCTGAGCCCGTGGCTGAGGTAGAGCCCGAGCAGGCGGCAGCCCAGGCGCACGAACCGGAAGCCGCCGACGGCGAGGAGGCCCCGCAGGGGCCACCGGCAGCCGACAACGAATCCCGCACGGGTGGTGCGGGTGGGAACGACTTCGCCGAAGGCGAAGCCGAGGCCGAGGCGGAGGCAGAACCGCAGCCGGCGGCACAGCCGGAGCCGACGCCCGTCACGGAGCCCGAGGCCAAGACGGAACCCGAGCCGGAGCAGACGGCTGAGGTAGAGCCCGAGGCCGAGGCGGCCCCTGAGCCGGCGGCAGTCCAGGCCGCCGACGGCGAGGACGCCCCGCAGGGGCCACGGGCAGCCGACAACGAATCCCGCACGGGTGGTGCGGGTGGGAACGACGACGCCGAAGGCGAAGCCGAGGCGGAGGCAGAGCAGCAGCCGGCGGCACAGCCCGAGACCGAGTCGCAGGCCGCCACCACCGCCCCCGCAACCCCCCTCACCCGCGTGAAGTCCCGCACCCCCTCCCTCACCACCGCCTACAAGGGCGCCACCACCACCCTCAAGAAGACCAACCTCACCGGCACCCGAGCGAAGCTCTACCTCGTGCTCGACCGCTCCGCCAGCATGCGCCCGTACTACAAGGACGGCTCCGCCCAGGCCCTCGCCGACCAGACCCTCGCCCTCGCAGCCCACCTCGACCCCGAGGCCACGGTCCACGTCGTCTTCTTCTCCACGGAGATCGACGGCACCACCGACCTGACCCTCACCGCCGACCACGAGACCAGGATCGACGACGTCCACGCCGGCCTCGGCCGCATGGGCCGTACCAGCTACCACGCCGCCGTGGAAGCCGTACTCGCCCACTACGAGAAGAACGCCGAGCCCACCACCCCTGCCCTGGTGATCTTCCAGACGGACGGCGCCCCGGACGCGAAGACCCCCGCCACCCAGTCCCTCACCGAAGCCGCCGGGAACCACCCCTCCGTGTTCTTCTCCTTCGTCGCTTTCGGTGAGCACGACAACAAGGCCTTCGACTACCTCCGCAAGCTGAAGACCGACAACACGTCCTTCTTCCACGCGGGCCCCACCCCCCGCGAGCTCACCGACACCGAGCTCTACGAAGGCGTACTGTCGAACTGGCGCCCGTAACCCACCGCGACGTGCAATAACCTGCCGTAACCCCGTGCCGTCCGCTTCTCACCCCGTAAAACGAGAAGCGGACGGCATACACACGTCGGCTACGATTTCAAGGTTCGTACACATAGCGACCTGGGAGCAGCCCCCGATGGCTCGACACCTCATCACCAGCGCCCTTCCGTACATCAACGGGATCAAGCACCTGGGCAACATGGTGGGGTCCATGCTCCCGGCGGACGTGTACTCCCGGTACCTCCGCCAGCGCGGCCACGACGTCCTGTACATCTGCGCCACCGACGAGCACGGCACCCCCGCCGAGCTGGCCGCCAAGGAGCAGGGCCTCGCCGTGGACGAGTTCTGCGCCCAGGCGCACGACGCCCAGAAGGCGGTCTACGACGGCTTCGCGCTGGCCTTCGACTACTTCGGCCGCAGCTCCTCCCCGGAGAACCGGGACATCACCCAGCACTTCGCCCGCAAGCTGAACGAGAACGGCTTCATCGAAGAGCGCGCCATCCGCCAGGTGTACAGCCCCGCCGACGGCCGCTTCCTGCCGGACCGCTACGTCGAGGGCACCTGCCCCCACTGCGGCTACGACAAGGCCCGCGGCGACCAGTGCGAGAACTGCACCCGGGTCCTCGACCCCACGGACCTGATCAACCCCCGCTCGGCGATCTCGGGCTCCACGGACCTGGAGGTCCGCGAGACCAAGCACCTCTTCCTCCTGCAGTCCAAGCTGCAGCACGAGGTCGAGGAGTGGGTCTCCCGGCACGAGGAGGACTGGCCGCAGCTCGCCTCCTCCATCGCCCGCAAGTGGCTGAACGAGGGCCTGCACGACCGGGCGATCACCCGTGACCTGGACTGGGGCGTCCCCGTCCCGGCGGACACCTGGCCGGAGCTGGCCGCCGAGGGCAAGGTCTTCTACGTCTGGTTCGACGCGCCGATCGAGTACATCGGCGCGACGAAGGAGTGGGCCGACCAGGACCCCGACAACCGCGACTGGAAGTCGTGGTGGTACGACGTGGACACCGACGTCCGCTACACCGAGTTCATGGCCAAGGACAACGTCCCCTTCCACACGGTGATGTTCCCGGCCACCGAGCTGGGCGTGCGCGAGCCGTGGAAGAAGGTCGACTACGTCAAGGCCTTCAACTGGTTGACCTACTACGGCGGCAAGTTCTCCACCTCGCAGAAGCGCGGCGTCTTCACCGACCAGGCCCTGGCGATCCTCCCCGCCGACTACTGGCGCTACTTCCTGATCGCCAACGCCCCCGAGTCGGACGACTCGTCCTTCACGTGGGAGCACTTCACGGCCACGGTCAACAAGGACCTCGCCGACACCCTCGGCAACTTCGTGAACCGTGTCCTGTCCTTCTCCCGCAAGCGCTTCGGCGACGACGTCCCCGACGGCGGCGAGCCGGGCGAGGCGGAGGCCCGCCTCGGCCAGGAGATCGCGACGCTCCTCGCGGAGTACGAGTCGCACATGGAGACCCTCCAGTTCCGCAAGGCGGCCGCCGCCCTGCGCGCCCTGTGGTCGGCCGGCAACTCCTACCTGGAGGAGAAGGCCCCCTGGCTGGAGATCAAGACGGACAAGGACGGCGCCGCCCTCACCCTGCGCACGGCGATGAACCTGATCCACCTGTACGCGGTGGTCTCCGAGCCGTTCATCCCGGCGACGGCGAAGATCATGCGGGAGGCGTTCTCCCTGGAGAACGACACCGCGGCCTGGGTCACCGCGGACGAGGCGAAGGCCCTGGCCCCGGTCCCGGCCGGCACCCCGTTCACCGTCCCGCCGGTGCTGTTCGCGAAACTCACCGACGAGGACCTGGCGACGTACAAGGAGCGCTTCGGCGGCGACGAGGGCTGACCCCCACGATGCCGTCGTCGCACTGACGCGGCCGGAAGATCATGCGCACGGCCGAGGCCCGCGGGGTGACCCGGCGGGCCTCGGCCGCCAAGCCCGACCCCTCAGTGGCCGTCGCTCCCAGGAAGGTTGGCGCACCGGGCGCAGGTGTTCGCACGCTAGGCGGCGTACCCGAGGACGAGCGCCCCGACCACCGGAGCGGCGTAGACGAGCGGGAACGGAATGTGCGAGTACCAGCGCGCCCGTGCCACGGTGACGGCGGCCCCGGCGAAGTACACCACCAGCCCGATCCCGGCCAGCACCCCGATCACCGGCACGAACAGCCCGACCACCAGCCCCACGGCCCCCGCGACCTTGGCCGCCCCCAGCCAGGTCCACCAGCCGCGCGGCACCCGGTAGTCGGTCAGCGCCCGCACGATCCACCGGGCACGCATCAGCAGCACGGTCCCGGAGAACCCGGCCATGAGGGCGGCGAGAAGAGTGACGACGAGGTGGGCGGTACGCATGAGGATCTCCCATCGAGCGATCTACCGAGTCACGAACACTCCTCTGACACCGGCACCCAGGGGTGTGTGACAGCGCGGCGGAGAAATCCCCGAAAGAAATGAACGTTCCTGCGCCACTCGAAAGACTGAACGCACCCCGACCGCCCGGACAGAGGGCTCCTCGTCGCCCATAAGTTGCGCACATGGTCACATCAGCCCATGAGGGCATGCACCGGATCTTCCAGGAGCGGCCCGAGATCCTCACGCCCGTGTTCAAGGTGCTGGGCATCGCGTTACTCGAGAAGGCCACCGTGGACGCCGTCATCACGGACGTGACGGAGACCAGGCCGCTGGCCCGTCATATCGACACGGCACTGCGCGTCGCCCCCTCGGACGGCCAGGAGTTCCTGCTCGCCATCGAGGCTCAGGAGCGCCGCGACCCGAAGAAAGGGTCGAGCTGGGCCTACTACGCCGCGTATCTCCGGGCGAAGTACGGCCTGCCGGTCCTTCTGCTGGTCGTGTGCCGGGATCGTCCGACCGCGAAGTGGGCGGCGGGTCCCTTCGAGTGCGGGGCGCGCGGATGGATCGCACAGCGGACGTATCCGCTGGTGGTCGGCCCGGACAACCTCCCGGTGATCACGGACGAGAGGACCGCGGCGGAGAAGCCCGCACTCGCCACGTTCTCCGCCCTGACACACGCCAACAGCGCGGACCGCGACGCCATACTGGAGGCACTGGGCCGTGCCCTGCAGGGCATGGACGTCGAGGCCGCCGACTACTTCTACCAATTCCTGGACGTCGCCCTGGGGGAGAACCCCGCCGGCGACAAGTGGAGGCAGATCATGGGGTTCGTCAACTACTTCCCCGGCCGCGGCCATGTGATGGAGCGGGCCTATCTGGAAGGCAAGGCCCAGGGAGAAGCCAAGGGAGAGGCCAAGGGCGTTCTGGCCGTCCTCGAGGTGCGCGGGATCCCCGTGCCGGACGACGTCCGCGGACGCATCGCCGACTGCACCGACC